>NZ_JBQWLT010000006.1:0-283876 GCF_052545375.1 Halobellus sp. GM3
GCTGAGGCGGGCGATTTCTGGCATAGATCACCAAGGAATTCTCCCGCCTCACTCTTCATCCTTAACTAAACACGACCCTTCTCTCGTATCTGCGCTCTGTCACCCGTACCCTTCGACCCTCCTCTGTTCAGTTGATGGCGGATCTTTAAGCGCGTCCCAGTGTAGATCTGAATCGTTCCAATGAATTCGAAAGAGGACACATACGAGGAATCTGGGATTGGAACCGAACAGATCGGGTTCGGAGATACCCCCGCGATTGTCGTTATCGATCTTCAGAAAGCGTTCACCGACCCTGACTGTCCGCTCGGTAGCAATCTAGACGAAACTGTAGCCAATACTGTAGAACTTCTCAAGACGGCACGGCAGCTCGGCATCCCGGTGTACTTCACTCGAGTCGTCTGGCGCGCCGACTACAGGGACGCCGGAATATTCGGAATCAAAGGTGCTCCAGACGGAGACCATCTTACTGCTGACTCGGATTTTTCTGATCTCGACTCACGGCTTCCAGTAGATGAGTCCGATCACATCCTCGAGAAAAAACAACCGTCGGCGTTCTTCGGGACGGAACTCAATACGATGCTCACGACAGAGGGCTGTGACACCGTTATTGTCACTGGTGCGACCACGTCGGGATGCGTCAGAGCCACGGTCGTCGATGCCTGTTCGTACGGTTATCGTCCGATAGTACCTCGTGAGTGTGTCGGTGATCGAGCACCCGATCCTCATAAATCGAACCTGTTTGATATGAACGCGAAGTACGCCGACGTCCTCCCATTAAACGAGGTAACACAACAGATACAGGGGGGATAGCCGTCCTGAGTACTTCAGCCGATTATCTGCACCAGTGGGGAACCGCAAAATACGTACCCTCGTGCACTACTTCGTCGCGGAACCGAAGTGACGCGTTCCTGCTTGCTATGACGTACGTCTTACCTGACCGGCCCCGGATGTGCGGGGTCTCCGGGCTCGATCCACTGGTCCGGATCTGTGTAGGGGATGACCGGCAACACCAGCCGTGACTGTCTATCGTTATCGTGGTAGATCCGATGACTGATCGTTTCGCTGTGCGGGAGATGATGACTTCCGGGAGGAAGGTCACTCGTGTCAGAGAATGGCATTTCCAATGATTTGAGGCTCATCTGTAGTCGATGTCCCTGCTTGAATAGATTCGAGATCGGGGGTAACTCTAGGTGGTACTCGTACGTTTCCCCCGGTTCGACAGGTTCTGGATCATCGTGGGGATGGTACGGCCGATACGGTTCAGATCGATCATCGTCGATTCCGCGGTGGGAGGCTCGGAGGTATCCCCGGCTCAATACGAACGCCTCTCCTGTTGGGGCAACGTCACTGAGCGTTGCCATCCATGTCGTGTCCGCCCTGTCGATAGCAGCATAGAAATGTAATGCAGCCGGCCCCGTCATTTCTGTCTCTGTCTCGAACGGCTGGGTACGGAAGACGATGTCCTCGATGTCGGTCCCGACGTTCGGTGGTTGTTGCGTAAATCCGCTCGGCGGCAGGTCTGCGACTGGGTCTGGGTGATCAAGGAGGCGCCCGTGATTCCTGAGATATCGCTCGGTCCATTCTGTCCGTTCCGGGATCAAGCTGTCTTCGAACCGCCACTTGTCGGCACCTCTGACGTACATCTTTACTTTTGGTTCATCTGTGATCCCGGTGTCCTCTCCCTTGATCCAGTAGTCGTACCAACGGAGCATCTCCTCTTTGTATTCGTGATATGGACGTTCGAGAAGGCGCGGTGGAGTCATCAGGTATCGACGTTCGTCCAGCGACAATTCTTCCTCTGCGGTATACACGGGTCTAGTGTGGGTACCACCCCAAGCCCCAGAGATGTAGATTGGAACGTCCACTTCATCGAGCCGTTCGTGCGGCGACCGTTCGGCGTAGAACTCTGTGTCCGTGTCGTTCAACACGAGATCAACGAACAACGGATTTTTCTCGGGGTATTCGAGAAGCTGGTACAGATTCGGATACGTCCTGAAGTCTGGATCCTCGAGCTTTTCGCTCAGCTGATCGTTGAATTCAGACTCGGTATTTCGCTTTCGTTCACGGGAGACCCAATTAGTATCAACGATACCGCTATCGCCGCCCCGGCCATCCCACAGCCCATAGAGGAACATATTGAGTATACCGCCGTGATATGCGAATTCCCGATACAGGTCCGTGAATACGCCGCTTGGGAACACCGCTTCAAGAGAGGGTGGATTCTCGGCTGCCAACAGTAACTGATTCGTTCCGAACCACGAGCGTCCGATACCACCTACCTTGCCGTTACACCAGGGTTGCTCGGCGATCCACTCGACCAAGTCGTACCCGTCCTGGCCCGCTTTATCGAAGAATCCAACGCACTGGCCGCCCGAATCACCAGTCCCGCGAACGTCGGCGATAACGTGGGCGTAGCCGTTCTCTGTGAGAAATTCGATATCACCTGCTTCGATCGTCCCATCCCACATTGTGGATTCATCACGCGCTTGTTTTGGAAGGAAGAGTACGGAGTCTTGGATTTCCTTGCCGTACGGAGAATAGGCGAGGAGTGTAGGATATTCACCCTCTTCCTCCGGCAGGTAAACATCTGCTGCGAGTTCGACACCGTCGCGGGCCTCACAGCGTTCGTTCTTTTTAATTTTCATAAGATGACAAATTATGCATTATCAGTATAGTATCGTGTATTGGGGAAAATATTGCCGTCCGAGGTGTGTCATTTCTATAAAAACATCGACCCGCGTCCGACCGCGGTGGGCTCTCTCAAGCAAGTCCTCGAAGAGTACGACCACCTCGACGACATCCTCTCGCCGATGGGGTACGGCAATGCCCAGCTCCGGGATCTCGAGGCGACCATCCGGAATGCCGACCGGAGGTCGTCGTCTCGGGGACGCCCACGACCTCGCGCGGGTGATCGACGTCCCCGTCGTCCGCGTCCGCTACGAGCTCGAAACGAAGAACCGCACCCTCGGATCAATACTCGACGAGCGCGCCGAACGCTTCGAGAGCGACACCACGTCAGCCTAAGTACGGCGGCGACGTTTGCGACACCAGAGGGATGGATTCGATTCTCGGTCCACTGCGGTCGCGACTCGGCGAGACGCAGCTGTTCGCGTCCGCCGCGGACCGCCGTCGGTTTCTCTTACACTCGACGGTCGCGGTCGTCGCGGTCGCCGTCGGAGTGGTCCTCCTCCGGCGGCGGCTCGCCTTCCTGACGAGCGCGTCCGAACTCCGGGAGTTCATCCGCGGCTACGGCGTGTGGGCCCCGCTCGTGCTCATCGGGTTGCAGACGCTGCAAGTCGTTCTCGCGCCCGTCCCGGGACAGATTCTCGCGGTCGTCGCCGGCTACCTCTTCGGCGCGTGGTGGGGAACGCTCTACAACATGATCGGCATCACACTCGGGAGCGCGGTCGCCTTCTGGCTGTCGCGGCGGTTCGGCCGGTCGTACGTCGAGCGCGTCGTCAGCGACGAGGCCCTCGACACGTTCGACTCGGTCAACGACGGGTACGTCCGCCTGAGCCTCTTCGTGTTCTTCCTGATCCCCGGGCTCCCCGACGACGTCCTCTGTTTCGCCGGCGGCCTCACCAAGCTTCCGCTGTGGCAGCTCGTGCTCATCGCCGCCGTCGGCCGGGCGCCGGCGTTCTTCCTCGCGAACGTCGTCGGCGACTTCCTCGGGACCGAACAGGTCGCCGCCGCGGTCGGCCTCGCCGCGGGCGTACTCCTCCTCTCGGCGATCGGCTACCTGAACCGCGATCGGATCGTTCGGCTGTTCGGCGGCGAGCGGTAGCCGCGGCGGGGCCGGCGCCGCTCGCGTTTCCCGTTCGCTTTTGGTCTTCGGCCGCCGTCCTGCTGGTATGGAACGGGCCGACCCGAGCGAGACCGACGGCGGCGGGAACGCTGACGGCGGGAGTGGGAGTGCCGACGGCGGGGACGGGGACGCCGACGCGTCGATCGAGGGCACCGGCGTCGACGGCCCCAACGCAGACACGGACGACCGGCGACCGGAGGGGCCGCCGGAGAAGATGCTCGCGCGCCGCGAGGAACTCACGCCGATGCTCTCGCAGTATCTCGACCTCTGTGAGGCGCACCCCGAGGCGCTCGTGCTCTTTCAGGTCGGCGACTTCTACGAGGCGTTCTGCGAGGCCGCCGAGACCGTCTCTCGCGTCTGTGAGGTGACGCTGACCCAGCGGGAGGACTCCACGGGTACGTACCCGATGGCGGGCGTCCCCATCGACAACGCGGCCTCGTACCTCCAGTCGCTGCTCGACGCCGACTTCCGGGTCGCCGTCGCCGACCAAGTCGAGGACGCCGAGGAGGCCTCGGGACTGGTCGACCGGGCCGTCACGAACGTCGTCAGCCCGGGGACCGTCGTCGAGGACGAACTGCTCGATCGCGCGAGCGCGACGTATCTCGGCGCGATCGTCGGCGGTGGCGACGGCGACGGAAACGGCGACGGAAACGGCGACGGCGACCCCAGCGAGACGGGCGCGGCGGCGCTCGCGACCCTCGACGTCTCGACGGGCGAGTGCCAGGTGACGAGCGCGCCGGCCGACCGAATCCGCGAGGAACTCGAGCGGCTCGCGCCCGCAGAGCTGCTCGTCGCCCCCGAGGTCGGCCTCGCCCCGGAGACGCTCGGCTTCGAGACGATGGTGACCGACCGCGACCCGGCGACGTTCGGGCTCGAAAGCGCCGACGAGACGCTCTCGGGGTACGTGGCCGAGCCGGCCGCCGTCCTCGGCTCGGCGTCGGAGCGGCGCGCCGTGGGCGCCCTCCTCGACTACGCGGAGTACACCCAAGGCGGCGACGGCACTCTCTCGTACGTCTCGCGGATCCGTCGGTACGATCTGCGGCGCTCGCTTCGAGTGGACGCGACGGCGATGCGGAGCCTCGAACTGTTCGACTCCCGGCACCCCGGCCGCGGGGCGACGCTGCTGGATGCGATCGATCGAACGGCGTGTGCGCCCGGCCGGCGGAAGCTGGAGGCGTGGCTCCGCCGACCCCTGATCGACGAGGGGGAGATCGAGCGCCGACACGACGCCGTCGGGGAGCTGCTCGACAGACCGCTTCCGCGGGAGACGATACGAGAGCACCTCGGGCGGGTGTACGACCTCGAGCGGCTGGCCGCGCGCGTCGCCAGAGAGCGGGCGAACGCCCGCGACCTCCGCGCGCTCAAGACGACTCTCGACGTCGTCCCGGACGTGAAAGCCGCGCTCGCCGACGCCGAGTCGACCGCGCTCTCGGAGCTCCGCTCGGCGCTCGACGAACTGGCCGACGTCCGGGAGCTGATCGAGCGATCGATCGTGCCCGACCCGCCGCAGGAGATCACCGAGGGCGGCGTCGTCAGAGAGGGGTTCGACGCCGAACTCGACGAGATCCGCGAGGCCGAGCGCGAGGGCCGCGAGTGGGTCGCCTCCCTCGAGGAACGCGAGCGCGAGCGGACCGGAATCGACTCGCTTGAGGTGGGATACACCCAAGTCCACGGCTACTACATCGAGGTGACGAACCCGAACCTCGATCGGGTCCCCGACGATTACACCCGCCGGCAGACGCTGAAGAACGCAGAGCGGTTCTACACGCCGGAGCTGAAGCGCCGCGAGGACGAGATCCTCTCCGCGTCCGAGCGCGCCGACTCGCTGGAGTACGAGGTGTTCTGCGAAGTACGCTCTCGCGTCGCCGCGGAGACGGAGCGCCTCCAATCGCTCGCGGACGCGCTCGCCCGGCTGGACGTGCTCGCGGCGTTCGCCGCCGTCGCGGCCGGAGCGGGCTACGTCCGTCCGGAGATGGACGCGGAGACCCTCCGCGTCGAGGCCGGGCGACACCCCGTCGTCGAGCGGACGCAGGCGGAGTTCGTCCCGAACGGCGTCGACTTCGCCGACGGCCACGTCGCGGTTATCACCGGACCGAATATGAGCGGCAAGTCGACGTATATGCGGCAGATCGCGCTGATCTGCCTGCTCGCACAGGCCGGCAGTTTCGTCCCCGCCGACGCCGCGGAGCTGCCGGTCCTCGACCGCGTCTTCACGCGGATTGGCGCCTCCGACGACATCGCCGGCGGCCAGTCGACGTTCATGCGCGAGATGTCGGAGCTGACGGACATCCTCCACGACGCCACCGCGGACTCGCTCGTGCTCCTCGACGAGGTCGGCCGCGGCACCTCGACGGCCGACGGCCTCGCGATCGCCCGCGCGACGACGGAGTTCGTCCACGACGAGGTGGGCGCGACCACGCTCTTTGCGACCCACTACCACGACCTGACCGCGCTCGCCGAGGACCTCCCGGAGGCGTTCAATCTCCACTTCACCGTGAGCAAGGCGGGCGAGGGGTCCGGAGACGAGGCTGAGAACGGAGACGGGGCCGACCACGCTGCTGACGCCGCGGGGTCGACCTCGGACGTGACGTTCCTCCATCGCGTCGCCGAGGGCCCCTCGTCGTCGTCGTACGGCGTCGAGGTGGCGAAGCTCGCCGGCGTCCCAGACCCGGTGGTCGAGCGCGCGCGTGAGTACGTCCACGAGCCGTCTGAGCGCGGGCCGCCGTCTCCCGCCGAACCGAGCGACGCTTCCACTCCCGAAGCACCGGCGTCGATGTCGGCGCGCCAGTCGAACGGGGTCGCCCGGGCGGAACCGCCGTCCGCCGCGGATCGAAGCGAGGAGGCGACCGAGCGCGGCGACACGCTCGCGGCGTACGTCGACGGCCTCGACGACGCCGAAGCCCGGGACGGCGTCGGTCAAGCCCAGCGGACGGCGGAGTCGAGACCGGCGGCGGAAACGGACCTGACGGACGCCGAGCGCGCGGTTCTCGAATCGCTCCGCGACGTCGACGTCGCGCGGACGACGCCGCTCGAAGCGCTCAACACGCTGGAGGCCCTACGGCGCCAACTAGATGAGTGACGCTTCCGGCCCGGCCGACGCCGGCGACCGTTCGGTCCGCCGCCTCGACGACGCGACGGTCGCGAGCGTGGCCGCCGGCGAGGTGGTCACCCGCCCGGCGGACGTCGTCGTCGAACTGATCGAGAACGCGCTCGACGCCGGGGGCGAACGGGTCGACGTCGAGGTCGCAGGCGACGGCACAGAGCAGATCCGCGTCCGCGACGACGGCCGCGGGATGAGCCGTCGAGACGCCGAGCTCTCGGTCGAGCGGCACACGACGAGCAAACTCGCCCCCGGAGAGTCGCCCGAGGGCGTCGGGACGCTCGGCTTCCGTGGCGAAGCGCTCGCGAGCGTCGCGACGGTGGCGACGCTCGACCTCCGGACGAACGACGGCGGCCCGCGCGGGACGCGCGTCGTCGCCGCGGACGGGCCGGGCGCCGACCGGGTCGAAGCCACCGGACGCGGGCGTGGAACGACCGTCACCGTCCGAGACCTCTTCGCGTCGACGCCGGCGCGCCGGGAGTCGCTCGCGGCCTCTCGGACCGAGTTCGCGCGCGTGAGCGACGCGGTCTCGCGCTACGCGATCGCCCGCCCGGACGTCGCGTTCTCGCTGACTCACGACGACGCATCGGTGTTCTCGACGCCCGGGACGGGCGCGTTCGATGAAGCGCTGCTCGGCGTGTACGACCGGGAGGTCGCGGCGCGAACGGCGGAGTTCGAGGCGGTCCACCGGGCCGGATCCGGCCCCGAAAGCGCGGCCGGGGAGCTCTCGATCCGCGGCGCCCTCGTCCAGCCGTCGATCACCCGCGCGCGGCGGGAGCACGTCTACGTGGCGGTCGACGGGCGACCCGTCCGGAACGACCGCCTGCAACGCGCCGTTGTCGAGGGATACGGCGACCTGCTCGCCGACGGCCGCGCGCCGATCGCCGCCCTCTCGGTGTCGACGCCCGAATCGTGGACCGACCACAACGTCCACCCGCGGAAGCGCGAGGTCCGCTTTCGCGACCCCGACGCCGTCGCGAGCGCGGTCCGAGCGGCCGTCGACGACGCGCTCTCCACGGCGGATCGGCGCCGGAGCGAGGCGCTCTCGATGGACCTCGGCGACTCGCTGGAGCCGGTCACGGAGACCTCGGCGTTCGAGGCCGTCGACGTCATCGGCCGGTTCCGCGGGCTGTACCTCCTCTGTGAGCGCGACGACGACCTCCTCGTCGTCGACCAGCACGCGGCGCACGAGCGCGTGAACTACGAGCGCCTCCGCGATGCGGTCGCCGGCGAGTCGCCGACCGCGCCGCTGGATCCGCCGGCGAGCGTCTCGCTGACGCCGGCGCAGTACGCCGCCGCCCTGTCGCACCTCGACGACCTCGCCGACCTCGGGTACGACCTCGAACCGTTCGGTGACACGACCGTTCGCGTTCGATCGGTTCCGGCGCCGATGGGCCGCGCCGCCGCGCCCGGGACCGTCGGCGACGCGGCCGACGCCCTGCGGCGGGGGGAGACCCCCGAGGACGGGCGCGACGCGCTACTTGCGGACCTCGCGTGTCACCCCTCGCTGAAGGCGGGCGACGACCTCTCCGAGGCCGAAGCCGAGGCGCTCGTCGAACGCCTCGGCTCGTGTGCGAACCCCTACGCCTGCCCGCACGGCCGGCCGACGGTGCTCTCGGTCGACGAGGGAACGCTCGTCCGCGGCTTCGGTCGGCGGAGCGCGCGTACGGACTGACACTGATGGGCTCGTCTCTTCCCGGCCAGTCCCGCGACGACGCGACCGCGTCGGCCAGTCCCCGACCGCCCGACCGCGCCGGCTGATTCGGTACTGATTTACACGCGTCGATACGAGTTCGATTCGATGACACGACGTCGGACCGCCGTCGAACGGGTCGCCGCGCGCTCGATGCCTCGATGAACCCGGTCGGCACCTTCAAGCGCGAGGCCCGAGCGCTGGTGGGCGACGGAAAGGGCGGACCGCTGGGCGTGATCGCCGGGACGTGGGGGGTACTGTTGGGTACGCGGATGATCTATCCCGTTCTCCTGCCGTACTTCCGAGAGACGTTCGCGATCAGCCTCACCGTCGCGGGGTTTCTGGTCACGATCCTCTGGCTCGGCACCGCGATCGGACAGCTCCCGGGCGGCGTGCTGACGGACCGGTACAGCGAGCGCTCGATGATGGCGTTCAGCACGGCCGTCGTCGCGCTGGCGGTCCTAGCCGTCGCGACCGCGCGGACGGCGCTCGTGCTGTTCGTCGCGACCGGCCTCCTCGGGCTCGGACAGTCGCTGTACCCCATCGCCCGGATCACCATCCTCGCGAACATCTACCCCGACCGGATCGGCAGCGCGCTCGGCGTGACGATGGCGACTGGCGACCTCGGACAGACGGTGTTGCCGCCGATCGCCGGGACGCTGGCGGTCGCTTACGCTTGGCAGGTGGGACTCGGGTTCGTGGCTCCGCTCCTCGCCGTCGCGGCGGTCGCGCTGTGGGTGATACTGCCACGGGAGACCGCGGCCGACGCCTCACGCGGCCCGAGCGGCGGCTCACTGGCGGAGATGGCGCGCGACGTCCGCACGGCTCTCGGTCAGGAGAACGTCCTCTTTTTCGCCTTCATCCTCTTTCTGTACATCTTCGTCTGGCAGGCGTTCACGGCGCTGTATCCGACGTACCTCGTCGAGCAGAAGGAGTTGTCCTCCGGGCTGGCATCGCTCCTGTTCAGTCTCTTTTTCGCGGTCGGCGTCGTCGTCAAGCCCCTCGCGGGGGCGATGTACGATCGGGTCGGAATACGGGCCGCGCTCGTGTCGATCCTCGCGCCGCCCGCCGTCGGGCTCGCGGTTCTCCCGCTGGCTGACGGCGTCCTCGCGCTCACCGCGGTCACGATCCTCGTGAGCAGTATGCTCGGATCGGGCGCGATCACGCAGTCGTACTTCTCCGATTCCTTCCCCGAAGCGGTCCGCGGGACGGGTCTCGGCGTGGTCCGGACGGCGACGATGACGATCGGGGCCTCGGGTCCGGTGGTCCTCGGGACGATCGCAGACCGCGGGTACTTCGATGAGAGCTACTGGCTCCTCGCCGTGATCATCTTCGTCGTTGTGCTCCTCACGCTTCGCCTCTCTGGGGGATCGGACGCGGCGTGACAGCGATAGGAGGAAGCCCGCGGCTGTAGTGTTCTTTTTCCGCCGTGCGAGCGAACGGTCGGCAATGACCGTCATCGCACTGCTCAGCGTCGCGCCCGTGATCGAGGGGAGTATGGCCGAGGAAGTCGCAACGGCCGTCGACGCGCTGGATGGATTCGACGTCGAGTACGAGACGAATCCGATGGGGACCGTGATCGAGGCAGACGACGTCGGAACGCTCTTTGCCGCCGTCGAGGCCGCACACCGGGCCGTCGACGCCGATCGAGTGAGTACGGTGCTGAAGATCGACGACAAGCGGACGAGCGACGGCAGCGCTCGCGAGAAAGTCGACGTCGTCGAGGAACACCTCGGCCGACCGGCGCGCAGCGGCGAGGAGTGATCGGGGAGCCGTTCGCCCCGCGGGCGAAGTGACACGCAGCGAGCGGAAGCCCGCCCGTTCACGGCCGGATTAGTCCCGACGGAGCGCGAGAAGCGCGGCCCCGGCGAGCGCGACGAGCGCCGCCAACACGCCGAAGCCCGGCGTCGTCGTCGGCGTCTGGACCGTCGGGAAGGCGGTCGTCGTCGTGGACGCGGTCGTCGGCGCGTCCGTCGACGTCGCCGTCGTCGTCGACGTCGTGGTCGTTGTCGTCTCGGCCGGGGTCTCCGTCGTCGCGGTCGGGATCACCGCTTGAACGGTTCCGTCGACGGCCAGTTCGGGCGCGGGGCCGATGTCGTCGACGGTGACCGTGTAGCTGTCGCCGGGCCGCGTGTCGTTGAACGAGAGCGTCACGAGGAACTGCCCGTCCGCATCGACGGTGGTCGACGCGGTCTTCAGGAACGCCGGGCGAACGCCGTCGTCGCTCCGGACGCGGACGTTCACTTCGGTCCCGGGAGCGACCGTCGCCTCGCCGAATATCTCCTGTCCGCTCACCTCGGTGACGTTGAACGGCTCCGTCATCTCGAACTCGGGCGCGGTCAGCGAGTGGGTCGTCTCGACCGTCTCGTCGTCGCCGGAGGCCGTCAGATCCAAGTCGTTCTCGTCCTCGCCGTAGACCGTGAACGACGCCCGCAGGTCGTCCTCGGCGTCGATACTGCCGCGCTCGTTCTCCGATCCGTCGATCACGCCGTCGCCGTCGGCGTCTTGGACGCCGTCGATGTCGGAGTCGTCGGTGCGGAACGCCACGTAGTAGGTGTCGTTGGCCGAGTCGGCCACCACGCGGGCGTTAGAGCGGTTGAGTTCGAGGAGCAGCGGGTCCTGGTTCGGGCCCGGATCCCGCTGTTCGACGGAGAACAGAGCGGCGGGATCGCTCGCGGTCCCGTTCGCGAAGTCGAAGAACGCCTCGGTGACAGTGTCCTCTCCGCGGGCGTCGAGCGCGCCTTCCAGTCCGGACGCCTCGATCTCGTAGACGACGACGTCGCCGAATGCGATCTCGGAGTCCTCGGTGACCCACTCGCCGGTCCCCTCGTGGACGTCTTCGGGCGCGTCGAGGTTGTTGTAGCGGTTCCGGGGCGCGGTCAGGGTTCGGATGTCGGTCGTCGCGCGCTCTTCGAGGACGAGTAGCTGCACGTCCGTCTCGCGGCCCGCCGTCTCCACGGACAGCGGATACGCCTCGGCGTCGAGCAGATCCGAGACGCCGATCGTGACCTCGCCGTCGACGACCTCGTCGTCGTCGCTCACGCTGAAGAGGTCGTTCTCGCCGTCGAACTCGCCCGTGCCGAATTCGGAGGCCTCGTAACTGTTGAAGTAGACGGTCACGCGTCCGTCTCGGTCGTCGCCGCCGCCGTCGCGGACGGTCACGCTCGCCTCGTAGCCGGCCTCGTCGTCGCCGATCGTCAGCGTGGCCTCGCGGGTGTTCTCCAACTGAATCGGGATCGCCGCGACGTCGCCGCGGTGCTCCTGAACGACGTCGTTCGGGAGATCCGCCCGGGTGTCACCGGCCTCGGTGACATCGATCACGTCCGACTCGACGGAGATCCCCGTGGTGGTGTCGGTGGCGCGGATCGTGTACTCGCCGGTCTCGACCGCGAGCGATTCGAGGTCGTAGGTGAAGTCGTACTCGCCCTGTCCGCCGAGCGTCTCGTACCGGTCGTCGACGATGTCCCCGTCGTCATCGAGCAGTTCGAGGTATATCTCGCGGTCGCTGGTCTGCGCGGAGACGGTCCCCTCGATCGTCTGGAGGGTCGTCACGTTCCGGTCCTCGACCGAGAGCGAGAGATCGAGGTTCCGGAGGGTGATCGACGCCGTTCCCTCGGCCTCGATGTCGGCCTCGTAGTCGCCGAGTTCCTCGTCGGTCGTATCGAAGAGGAAGATCCGACTGTTCGTCCCGGTCGACCCCTCGAAGAAGTAGCTGTCCGTGTCGTCGTCGGTCCCCTGAAGGGTGACGCTCGTGTCCGTCGCCGACGCGACGATGGAGACGGTCGAGCCGCGGTACGCGTTGGTGTCGCCGTCGGCTCTCACCGTCGTCGGGGCGAACGTGACGTCCTTATCACCGGGGTTATCGAGCGGGTTCCCGTCGGCGTCTTCGATCCCGTCGTCGAGCCGCAGCGTCAGCTCTCGGCTGTCGACGTCGTCGAGTTCGATGATCGCGCGTCCCTGTGCCTCGGAGGCGGAGCCGACGACAGTCGAAGCGACGACGTCACTGGTCACCTCCTCGTCGTCGACGTACAGGCCGTAGTTGTCCTCGAAGTTCTCGATGTCTTCGGAGAAGGCCACCTCGATCTGGGGCGAGCCGGGTGAGGGGACGTACTGGACCGCGCTCTCGAACTCCGGCGCGCCGGCGACGCCGCCGACGTACCGGACGGTGATGTCCTCGTCGACGGAGTCCGAGCGTCCGTTGGTGTCGCTGGCCTCGGCGGTGAACGGGTACGTCTCTTCTTCCTGTCCCTCGGGAACGGCCGGGCTCGTGAGGTTGATGCTCCCCGCGAGGTAGGCGGTCTCAGTCGAGGGATTGGCGCTCATCGTGAGCGTGTTCCCGCTCTCCGATGGCGAGTCGTCGAGGACGGTCCCGTCGGCGTCTTTGACCTCGATGTCGTACGTACCGATGTCGAACTCGCTCGGAACCGTGAGCGAGAACTTCGTGTTGTCGCTCGTGTTGATTCCCGTGATCGAGTAGTTGAGGGTGTGTTCGTTCTCGGTCTCCTGATCGACCTCCGCGGGGTCGAACGTCTGTGTGCTCACGGAGAAGTCCGCGACGGTGAGCGCCACGGTCTCGGTGCTGGAGTCCGAGTCGTCGTCCTCGCCGGTGAACGTCACGTCGTAATCCCGATCGGAACTGACCGACGGCGCCGTCAGGGTGACGGTGCCGTTGAAGTAGACCGTACTCGTCGTCGAGTTGACCTCGAAGGCGAGTTCGTCGCCGGAGTCGGTGCGCGTCGCGTCCAGTTCGGATCCGGTCGCGTTCCTCACGACGATGTTGTCGTCATCGATCGTGAGGTCGCTGTCGACACCGAGCGTGAGCGTGGTGTTCCCGCTCGTGTTGACGCCGGTGAACGAGTAGTTGAAGGAGTGATCGTTCGTCGTTTCCTCGCCGACGCTCTGCGGCGTGAACGGATACGGATCCGTGACGCCGTCGACGGCGGTCACTGAGCCGGAGAACGTGACGCCGCCGGCGACGACTGACAGGACGACGAGCAGCGCGATCGGAACCGCACCGAGTCGGAACGTGGGGCGTGTCATAGTGGGGATGGGGGAGGGGTGGGCGACAGAGAGCCGACGCACCGCGTCGGGCATCGACTCGTCGGCTCGCGACTGGAACTGGCCGATTGGTCTCGGGGCTCGAACGCCCAGTCACAGCCACGTAGGTATCTGTACAGGTCAACTAACACGACACTATATGATATGTTTTGTGTATGCTTCGATCGCTATTTCACTGCGCTATCGATAATCATCAGTCGAATTACCCGATAATTATCTGTTTTGATAACTGGAAAGATAGACTTATTTGGGGGTCTGTGAAACAGGCATTTAGGCCTCCTACTGCACGAGCGGTGACTGATAGACGAGAACGGGGATGGAGGGGTCACCGCCGTCGCGTAGGGCGGAATCACTATCAACAATGAATGTCAAGCAACTGTTCACGGACGACTCGGCCGTCTCGCCGGTCATCGGCGTCATCCTGATGGTCGCCATTACGGTTATTCTCGCGGCCGTCATCGGGACGTTCGTCCTGAACCTCGGTCAGGGGATTCAGCAGACCGCCCCGCAGGCGAGTTTCGGCTTCGATTTCGACACGGACAACCAGAACGTGACGATCACTCACGAGACCGGCGATTCGGTCCCGTCGGGCGAACTCAACGCGACGTCGAGCGGATCGCTCGACTACGCTGGATCGACGACGTTCGAGGATTTAGGCGGCGATATCAGCGCCGGAGACGCGGCGACGTACAATAACTCCGGCGTGTGGAACGGCGAGACCGTCCGCGTCGTCTGGACCTCCCAAGACGGCGAGAACTCAGCGACGCTGAGCCAATCGACCGCTCCGGGTAACTGAAATCTATGAAACTTAAACAACTCTTTACGGACGATTCGGCCGTCTCACCGGTCATCGGCGTGATCCTGATGGTCGCGATCACCGTCATTCTCGCCGCCGTCATCGGGACGTTCGTCCTGAATCTGGGTCAGGGAATCGGACAGAGCGCGCCGCAGGCGAGCTTCGACTTCGATTTCGACACGACGGACGATGGAAACGTGACGATCACCCACCAGACCGGTGATTCGGTTGAGAGCGACCGACTAAACGTGACCGGCTTCGGAGCCGGCACCAACTCCCGTGGCTGGGGCGTCGACGAGACGGTGTCAGCGGGGTCCAGCAACGTGTTCGATAACAACGCTAACTGGGCCGGCGAGACCATCCGCGTCGTCTGGACCTCCCAAGACGGCGAGAACTCCGCGACGCTGAGTCAGTCGACCGCGCCCGACGAATCCTGATCGGCGCAGAGTCGACTCGATTTCGATTTTTTACCCCCGAGCGTTAACGCGCCGCGTCACGGCGCGCTGCAGTCGACAAAAAAGAGTCGTCGAGCGCTCAGACCGCCGGCGACTCTTCGGACGTCCCCACGAGCCACGTTCCGAGAGTCACGAGCGCCGCCGCGGGAACGAGCGCGTAGGTGAAGATCATCGAGGCGTCAGGAAGCGCACCCGGCAGGAGCAGCAGCGACCCGACGATTATCAGAGCGATACCGGCGAGCACGCGCGTGCTGTCGAACAGTCCCATACCTTCCTCCTGCAAGCCAGCGAATATGGATTTTCCGCTTTGGGGTCCGGGGCCGGTGCGACCAGCGGAGGTCCCCGAACACACTCTCCGTCGACGGGAGGCGGTCAGAGTGACACTCTCTACCCAGATTTCTGAAAAAACGAGAACCATAGTCCCGTTATAACCCGATATACTCCGACTGTTCAGTCGTAAGGTGACCGATTATGAGCACAACCACACCCACGACCCGAACCGCGACCGAGACGACGTTCGGAAACGTCCTCGACTTCGACCTGCAGGGCACCCTCGCCGGCTACTGGATCGCCGTCCTCCGCGTGATCACCGGCTACTGGTTCCTGCACGCCGGCTTCACGAAGTTCAGCTTTGTCGCCGGCGAGCCCTTCGACGCGAGCGGCTACCTCCTCAACGCCAGCAGCCCGATCAGCGGGCTGTTCTCGTGGGTCGCCACCACGCCGTGGATGCTCGAGTTCACGAACCTCGCGATACCCGCCGGTGAGTTCCTCATCGGACTCGGACTGATCGTCGGCGCGCTCGTCCGGCTGGCGAGCTTCTTCGGCGGCGTCCTGATGGTGTTCTTCTACTTGGGGAATGCCAACTGGGCGCACGGCTTCGTCAACGGCGACCTGATGGGCCTGATGCTCTTCGTCACCCTGGCGACGCTCGGGGCGGGTCGAATCCTCGGGCTCGACGCCTACATCGAGAAGCTCGACTTCGCGAAGACGCGCGCCGCGAAGTTCCTCCTCGGATAGGCGGTTCCCGCGCTTTCCGCTCTCTCCGCTTTTTCGTTCTCTCCGCCTTTCCGCTCTCTTCGCTTTTCGGATTTGTTCCGAAGGTCCGCGTTCGATCCGCGAGTATTTCTTCCCGGCCGCCGACCGTCCGGTATGGCGATCGATCTCCGGTCCGACACCGTGACGCGCCCCTCCGACGCGATGCGCGAGGCGGCCGCGAACGCGACCGTCGGCGACGACGTCTACGGCGAGGACCCGACGGTGAACGAGCTCGAATCCGCGGCGGCCGACCGCGTGGGGACGGCGGACGCGCTCTACGTACCGACTGGGACGATGGGCAACCAGATCGCCGCGCGCGTCCACACCGACCGCGGACAGGAGGTGGTCCTCGACCGCAACGCGCACCTCTACAACTGGGAGCTCGGCGGGCTGGCGCAGCTCTCTGCTCTCCAGGCGCGGCCGGTCGACGCCGACGACGCGGTCCCGACGCCCGAGCAGTTCGAGTCGGCGTACGTCGAGGAGTCCCTGCATCGGCCCGGCACCGGGCTGCTCGCGCTCGAGAACACCCACAACGGCCGTGGGGGCGTCGCCGTCCGGCCCGAGTCGGTCTCGGCGGTCGCCGAGGCGGCTCACGCGCGCGGCGTCCCGGTCCACCTCGACGGAGCGCGCCTGTTCAACGCCTGCGTCGCGCTCGACGTCGATCCCGCGCGGATGGTCCGCGACGTCGACTCGGTGCTGTTCTGTCTCTCGAAGGGCCTCGGCGCGCCCGTGGGCTCGATTCTCGCCGGCGACGAGGCGTTCGTCGCCGCCGCGCGGCGCGTCCGAAAGCTGTTCGGCGGTGGAATGCGTCAGGCCGGACTCATCGCCGCGCCGGGACTCCTCGCGCTGGAGAACGTCGACCGGCTCGCGGTCGATCACGAGAACGCCGCCCGCCTCGCGGCCGGACTCGGCGATATCGACGGCCTCCGCGTGCCGACTCCGGACACGAACATCGTGCAGGTGTACACCGACGGCCTCGGCGTCGACGCGGAGACGTTCGTCGCCGCCTGCGAGGGCGCCGGCGTCCTCGGCGGCGTACACGGGGCTTTCCTCACCCGGTTCTGTACGCACCTCGACGTGACGCGGGAGGACGTCCAGACGGCTATCGACCGGGTCGCCGGCGCGGCCGAAGAACTGCGTAACTGAGCGTCCAACTCACCAAGACCCGATCACACTTCGGGCTCGACGAAGATGTGTACGATCCGGTCGTCGGCGGCGATGAGCCGCCGCTCGATCTCCTCGATCACGGCGTCGAGGTCGCCGGCCTCGGTGTCCGAATCGAAACTCACATCGGCGGTGACGAGCACTTTCTGCGGGCCGACGAACACCGTCCGGAAGGTGTCGATGTGGACGACGCGCGGGCTCTCTCGAACGACGTCTCGGAGGTCGGCTTCGACGTCCGCCGAGAGGCTCTCGCCGAGGATCAGCCGCTTGTTCTCCCACGCGAGCGCGAGTGCGAATCCCATGAGCATCACGCCGATGAGGAGCGCGGAAATCGCGTCGTACACCTCGTTTCCGGTCGCCTTCGAGAGGAGGATCCCCACGAGCGCCAAGCCCGCGCCGAGCAGCGCGATCGTGTCCTCGGTGAACGCCGTCAGCGTGGTCACGTCGCTCATCTTCCCGAACGCCTCGCGGAGGCCGCTCCACCCGTAGTGATCGATCTGCCGTTGGACCTCCGCGTTCGCCTTCGCGAGGGCGTAGCTCTCGAAGCCGATCGCGCCGAGGAGGACGATCACGTTGACGTACCACGAGGGGAACGTTGCCCCGGCGAGCGTGAGCGTCCCGGAGACGGCGTGGCCCCCGTGGGCGATCGCGTTGTACCCGTGTTTGACCGACTCCCAGCCGGCGATACCGAACAGCAGGACGGCGACGAGAAAGGAGTAGAAGAACTGCGCCTTGCCGTACCCGAACGGGTGTTCTCGGCTCATCTCCTTTTCGCTGTAGCGGATGCCGACGAGGAGAAACACCTGATTGCCCGTATCCGAGATCGAGTGGTACGTCTCCGACAGCATCGAGGGGCTGCCGGTGAGGACGAATCCGCCGAACTTGAGAATCGCGATGGCGCCGTTCGCGACGAGCGCTGCGAGGACGACGCCCCTGCTTCCGGCCATACCGTAGTCTCTGTGGACTGGAATATAGGAGTTTTCACGCAGACGGTGCGGTGGTCGGCGACAGCGCCAGGCCAGACGGCGTGTCGGACGGTTCTTGTCTCTCGGCCTCCTAGCCGAGCGAAATGCTGACCGTCGTCTCCGACACCCACAGTACAGATTCACACCGCCTCTCCGGGCGGACGCTGCAGGCCGTTCGCGAGGCCGACGTCGTCGCGCACGCCGGCGACTTTATGCGCGAGTCGGTCCTCGAAGACTTCGAGCGCGAGGCGTCCCGGCTGCTGGGTGTCACCGGGAACAACGACGACGTCGCGATCAGAAGCCGACTCCCCGAGGCGCGGAACTTCACGTTCGGGGGAGTCACCTTCGCGATGACGCACACGCGACCGGGCGGCCCGACGGCGTTGTCACTGTTCGGTCGCCAGCGCGGCGCCGACGTCGTGCTCTTCGGCCACAGCCACCGGCCGACGTACGAGCCGACCGAGGCGGTCGCGCTCGTCAACCCCGGCAGCCACGCCCAACCGCGCGGCCACCGCGCCGCCCACGCGGAGTTCGAACGGCGCTCCGACGGCGCTGTCGAGGGGCGCCTCGTCACCGTCGACGGCGAGGTGTTCGAGTCGTTCGTCGTCGAGCGACGCACCGGCTGCGGCGGCGAGTGAGCGAAGCCGTGCAAACGCTACGATAGATGTCTGGAGCAGCGCGAAAACGGGGTGCGCCGGGCCGTCACCGGCCGACGTGACGGCCGCGACCAACGCGGTCTGGTGGATCAGGAGGGCGACCGCGTGGCGCGGCCGATCGCCGGCGGCGCGCCGGGGAAGACGCTCGTTGGGAGAGCCGAAGCGGCGACGACCCTGCACCCGCCCGTTCAATCCGGGAAATAAAATACCCGACGGAGACTCAAACGGCTCTTTCAGCGTTTCTGCTGGTCCACGGCCGGACGTGAACGGCCGGTCACACGGAGGGAAAGCGCTCCGGTCGCGCCGGGGGAAGACTTCCGCTGACCGCCCGCGGAGGCACCCATTCCGTCCCTTTCGAGGCCCCACTCCGTCCTTCCGAGGTCCAACTCCGTCCCTTTCGAGACCCTCACTGCCGCCAGACGAGCGCGACGAACGAGAGCGCGATGAGGCCGCCGAGAAAGAAGAACGCGCCGGGAGGAAGTCCGGCGACCGCGGCCGCGACGGCCTGCAGCGGATCTCCGCCCGCGGCCGCCTGAGTGGTCGTCTCGACGGCTGTCTGCGTCGCGTCTACGGCCGCCTGCGCCGTCTCAGTGACCGTGTCAGTCGGCGTGGCGGTCGGCTCGCCCGTCGGCGCGGGTGTCGACTCGGGCGCCGGCGTCTCGGTCGCTTCGGCGATCTGCACGCCGCCGTCTCCGCCGCCGCTCGGCGTCGCCGTCTCCTCGGGAGTCGGGGTCGCTGTCCCCTCGGAAGCGGGTGTCGCCGTCTCGCCGTCGGTCGCGGCGTCACCGCCCGACGCGCTACTGAGGTTCGTCGCGTTGGCGGCCGCATCGGCGTCGCCTCCGGCACCGCCGCCGTCTGCTCCGCTCGATCCGACGGACAGCGGCGGACCCACGCCGTGTCGAGCCAGCCGATCGACGGCGACGCTGCCGAGCGCGACGACGCCGAGACCGCCGAGCAGTTGCGTGAGCGCGGACTGGAGGCCGCCCGTGTCGTCTTCGGTTCCGGCGACGACGACCAGCGCGCGGTCGGAGGGCGCGTAGACGGTCATCTCGCGTCCCTTCTCGGAGTAGGCGGTCCCGGCCCCCTCGATCAGGCCGGCGGTTTCGAGCCGATCGAGGTGGTACTGCGCGTTCTGGATCGACGTGTCGACGCGCGTCGCGACGTCCGAGGGGGGTCCGGGTTCGTCGTGGAGGGCCACGAGTAGTTCCCGCGCCGTCTCCGAAGAGATCGCCGCGAGCAAGTCGTCGACGTCGTCACTGTCGAGCCCGACGACCCGAGGGTCTTTGTCCTCCTCGTCGGGCAGCTCTGGCCGGGAGGGCAGGATGTCGGCCATCTCTCGGAACGGTTTCGAGCCGTGCGTGATGAGTCTTGCTCTCTTCGGAACGCCGTTGTCCCACCTGTCGACCCCCCCGTCGGAAGTGCGGTACATCGCGCCCAGACACCCCACCAGCGACCCGCCGCCGCGTCTCGTCGGCGCGGCGAAACGTCTTTACTCACGCCGGGGGAAGCCCCCCCTATGTCTTCCCGTCTGCCGGGCGTCGTCGACCGGTTCCAGACGCGAGCGGTGTCGCCGCGGGCGGGGCCGCTGTCTTCGGACGGCGACCCCGCGCAGGTCGACGTCGTCGTCGACTTCGTCGCCTCGAACCCCGCGTTGGTCGTGCTCGTGGTCTTCCTGCTCGGATTCGTCTTCTTCGCCTACCTCTTCGTCAGGCGGACGCTCACGGGGCTCCGTGACGGCTTCGACGAGGGATACCGGGGGAAATAGCCGAGATGGTCGTCGGTGCCACTCTCGCGACGCTCGTCGTCGCCGCCGTCGCCAGTCTCTTCATGGCGTGGTCGATCGGCGCGGGGTCGTCCGGATCGACGCCGTTCGCCCCGGCGGTGGGAGCGAACGCCATCTCGGTGATGCGCGCCGGGTTCATCGTCGGCGTGCTCGGTCTCGCTGGCGCCGTCCTCCAGGGGGCGAACGTGACGGAGGCCGTCGGCACCGAACTCGTCCTCGGCTCGGTGCTCACCGCCACCGCCTCGACGATCGCGCTGCTCGTCGCCGCCGCGCTCGTCGCGATCGGCGTCTTCGCCGGCTATCCGATCGCCACCGCCTTCACGGTCACCGGCGCGGTGGTCGGTGTCGGCCTCGCGAACGGTGGCGGCCCCGCAGTCGCGAAGTATCAGCAGATCGCCTCGCTGTGGGTGCTCACCCCCTTCGTCGGCGGCGGCATCGCCTACGGGACGGCGCGGCTGCTCCGGAACGACTCGATCCCCGAACGCGTCGCGATTCCCGCGCTCGGCGGCGTCGTCGGCCTGCTCGTCGCGAACATTCGCTTCGCCGCACTCGGCGGCGACGGCGGGCGATCGCTGGCGGAGGTCGGCGCGTCAGCGACGCCGCCGGTGACGATCCCGCTCGTCGGCGTCGACCTCGGGGTCGTCGTCGTCTCCGCGCTGATCGTCGGCGCGTCGGCCGGACTCGTCCGCCGCGAGATCCTCGCCGACGCGAAGCGCGGGCAGCGCCGCTTCCTACTCGTGTTGGGCGGGCTCGTCGCCTTCTCCGCCGGCGGCAGTCAGGTCGGTCTCGCGATCGGGCCGCTCGTCCCGCTTCTCGACGCGGTGGCGGTCCCCCTCCCGGCGCTTCTCGTCGGCGGCGGGATCGGGCTCCTCGTCGGCTCGTGGACCGGCGCGCCGCGGATGATCAAGGCGATCTCGCAGGACTACTCCTCGCTCGGGCCGCGGCGCTCGATCGCCGCGATGATCCCGTCGTTCGCGATCGCCCAGGCGGCGGTGGCGTTCGGCATCCCCGTCTCGTTCAACGAGATCATCGTGAGCGCGATCGTCGGCAGCGGGTACGCCGCCGGCGGTGCGGGAGTCAGCCGCGAGAAGATGCTCAAGACGGTGCTCGCGTGGGTCGGCTCACTCGTCCTCGCCTTCGCCGTCGCCTACGCCATCTTCACCGGCGTCGACGCGCTGTTGTGAACCGCCGGAGTCGACGCGCTGGCGGAGGAGCAGACCCTTTGATGGCCGCCCCATACGTCGGTCGATGCTCGCTGTGCCGACCCCTCATCCCTGTGTCGGGGATTCGGAGGGTTCGCCCCCGACCTTCGTCTCGGCGCCGTCTTCGGAGGCGGGAGGCGGTGACTCGGGAATCGTGATCCGCGCCTTCATGATCCGGGTGTTGTCGACCTGTTCGATCCTGATGACGATCCCGTCGTAGGTGATCTCTTCGCCCTCCTCGACGAGCCTGCCGGCGCGGTTGAAGATGAAGCCAGCCAGCGTCTCGAACTCCTCGCCCTCGGGGAGTTCGAGGCCGAGTTCCTCGTTCACCTCGTCGATGTTGACCTCGCCGCGGACGAGCGTTTCGCGCTCGTCGACGGGCTCGAAGGACTCCTCCTCGTCGTCTTCGAGGATGTCACCGACGATCTCTTCGACCATGTCCTCGAGCGTCACGAGCCCCTCGGTGGTCCCGAACTCGTCGATGACGATGACCATCCGCAGGCGGTTGTCTTGGATCTCCGTCAGGAGCTCGTCGACGTTCTTCGACTCGGGGACGTGCAGCGTCGGCTGGACGATGTCCGTCAGCGTCGCGGCGCCCTCGCCGTAGTGCTTCTCGCGCACGAGATCCCGGATCGTGACGATCCCGATGATGTTGTCGAGGTTGCCGTCGTAGACGGGGACACGCTCGTGATCGGACTGGACACACGTCTCGATCGCCTCATCGATTGTGGCGTCTTTCGGGACGGCCGTCATGTCGAGTCGCGGCGTCATCACCTCCTTGGCGATGGTCTGATTGAAGCGGAAGATCCGATCGAGCATCTCGCGCTCCTCCTCTTCGATGACTCCCTCGCGCTCGCCCGTCTGGATGAGGTCTTGGATCTCATCGCGGGTGATGTAGGAGGTCTCGATGGCCGATCGGCCCCCGGTCACCTTGTTGATGACGCGGGTGAGGTAGTCGAAGACGACGACCAGCGGCAGCAGGACGTACTCGGAGTACTTGAGCGGCCCCGCGATCCGGAGCGCCCACGACTCGGTGTTCTCGACCGCGTAGGACTTCGGCGCGCTCTCGCCGAACAGCAGCACGAGCGTCGTGATCCCGAACGTCGAGGCGAGCACGGCCGTTCCGGGATCAAAGTAGATGCCGACCAGCGCCGTCGCGATCGAGGACATCGCGATGTTGACGATGTTGTTTCCGACGAGGATGGTGATCAGGAGCCGGTGGGGGTTCGATTTGAGCTCGCTGACGGTCTCCGCCCGCGGGACGCCGTCCTCGACGAGCGAGTCGACCCGGTGTTTCGCCAGCGAGAACATCGCGATCTCCGAGGAGGAGAAGAAGGCGGAGAAGACGATGAGGAGGGCGATCGCGACCGCGCCGGCGACCGTGACGGTCGCGTCGGTGATCGGTACGGCTTGGAGGAACGTCTCGGTGACGGCCGTCGTCGATGTCCAGTCGCCGGCCGTCGTCGATGTCCAGTCGCCGGTCGTCGCCGGAATGACGCCGCTGTCGGCGGCCACCGCGAGTGCGTCCACCCCAGTGCCATCGGCGGTTCCGACTCGACGCGGGGATGCGAGAGACGCGAATGGCGGAGATAAGCCCATATAACTACAGCACCTTGTCCGGCCCCGGAATTAAGAGTTACTCTCGTATCGGCGCCGACGAGCCGCCGAACGCGGGGCGAAGCGCTTAGGGACGTTTCGCCCGTATCGCCGCGTATGGATCCACACGAGTCGGACGGCGGCGACGAGTCGAGTCCGCCCATCACGCTGTATCGACTCCAAGCGTGCCCCTACTGCGAGCGGGTCGTCAGTGTGCTCGACGACCTCGGGCTGCCGTATCGCTCCCGATTCGTCGAACCGATGCACTCCGATCGGAACGTCGTCAAACGGGTCTCCGGGAAGCGAAGCGTGCCCGCGATCGTCGACGAGCGCACCGGAGTCACGATGTCGGAATCGGCGAACATCGTGACGTACCTCGAGACGACCTACGGCGGGCGGGGGACCGCTGACGGGGGTGCCGCCTGATGGTCGATTTCGAGGTGCTCTCCCTCCCGGAAGCGACGCATCCCGAAGTCGGCGACACCGCACCGGACTTCACGCGGCCGCTCGTGAACGGGGAGTACTGGGAGGACACCGCCCTCTCGACGGTCACCGACGC
This sequence comes from Halobellus sp. GM3, assembly GCF_052545375.1. Classification (NCBI taxonomy): domain Archaea; kingdom Methanobacteriati; phylum Methanobacteriota; class Halobacteria; order Halobacteriales; family Haloferacaceae; genus Halobellus; species Halobellus sp. GM3. The sequence continues at coordinate 23,868 of NZ_JBQWLT010000006.1, forward strand.
GGGGCCGACGCTGCTCGTCTTCCACCCGATGGACGGCTCGTTCCCGACGACCTACATCTGGAACGAGATCGACGACCGAGGGTTCGCCTCGGACGTGCAGCTCGTCGGCGTCTCGATCTCGTCGCCGTACGAACACGGGGCTCTCTTAGAGGAGCGCGCGGACGGCGCGCGGCTCTTTTCGGACCCCGCGGCCGAGATCGCCGAGCAGTACGGGATCGAGAACCCGCTCGACGGGATGACGGGGGTGAGAGAGCACCGACCGGCGGTGTTCCTGCTCGACGAGTCGCGGACGGTTCACTACGCGTGGGCCGCCGACGAGTGGCCCGCCTTCCCGGAGTACGACGCGGTCGAGGCGGCGATCGACGAACGCGTCGGACGATGACGGGCGGTGGTGAGCGATGACGTCCGATCAGTCCGCTTCGGATCGCCCCGACCGCGACGAACCGTTCGACGACGGACTCGAGGCGGCGATCGACGCGGCGGCGGACGCGATCGCGAGCGGTGATCCCGTGGTCTACCCGACGGAGACGGTCTACGGGCTCGGCGCGGACGCGACCGATCCCGGCGCCGTCGAGCGCGTCTTCGAGGTGAAGCGGCGCGATCGGTCGAAGCCGCTCTCCGTGGGCGTCCCGAGTATCACCGCCGCACAGCGGTACACGCGCCTCACCTCGCGGTCGATCCGGTTTATGCGCGCCTTCCTCCCCGGCCCCGCCACGGTCGTCGTCGAGCGCGAGCCGTCGCTGCCCGACGCGCTCACCGCCGGCGGCGACCGCGTCGGCGTCCGCATCCCGGACCACGAGGTGGCGCTGGCGCTGTTCGAGCGCGTCGCGCCGACCCCCGTGACCGCGACGAGCGCGAACGTCAGCGGATCGCCGAGCGTCACCGACGTCGCGTCGCTGGACCCGAGCCTCCGCGACGCCGTGGGCGCCGTCGTCGACGCCGGCCCGACGCCCGGCACCGAAAGCACGGTCGTCGACCCCGAGCGCAACGTCGTACACCGACGCGGCGCGATGGCCGATGCCATCGCGGCGTGGCTGGCCGACGAGACCGGGAGCGAGCCGACGATCGAGGGCGAGTGACGGCCCCTCCACCGCCTCGCGGTGGGGGACGACCCGGCTCCGCTTGGACGACCGGCTCCGCTCACCCGAACCCGAGCATCGTCTTCAGCGAGCGGGTCTTCGTCCCGCAGCGCGTGCGGTACTCGCAGGCGTCGCACTTCGACTCGTCGCGGATCCGGGACGGCACGCCCCCCATTGATCGGACCGTCCAGAGCGCGCGTCGGTACGCGCTCCGGTTCCGCGTCGTCAACCGCACGGTCCGGACGATGCCGTGCGCCGGGTACTCGACGAGCGCCCGCGGGACGGCCCGCTCGCGCTCCCACGCGAGCGCCTTCGCGACGGCGACCGCGCGGACTCGCTGGGGCTCCCAGACGCCGCGCGGCGGCGGATCGCCGGGCGAGACGAACGTCGGCGTCGGGGGCGAGGCGTCGCGAGCGTCGCCGTCCGCGCACAGGACTTTGTGCGCGACGCCGTGACAGTCGCGGCCGCGGAGGAACACGTCGCGCTCCGACGGCGCCGCGAGCCGGTCGTAGTCGTCGCGTCGGGCGAGCGCCGAGAGGTTCGAGCGGTACGTCGCCGGCGAGACGGCGATCGGCCGTTCCCGGAGCGAGCGGTCGGGGGCGGATCGGTTCGCCTCGTACTCGTCGGCGAGTTCGCGGACGGCGCCGACGGCCGGCGGCGGCTCGAAGTCGTCCTCGCGCCGGGCGTAGTACAGCTGTCGCGGGCAGTACGCCGCGCGAGCGAGGTGTGAGATCGGAATCGAGTCGGTCGGGGGAGACACGGGGCGAGTGGTCACCCGTTCCTATTTGAACGCTCGGTCACCCCCGTCGGTCACGGAACGGCGCGACACCACCGGTTGCCCGCGCCGACTGTCGGCGTTGTCCGCGGTTGTGCGTCTCGGCCGACACCGGATTTGAAGTGCTGCAGCCGCGACAGTTCGGACGGATGTCGCCAACACCCACCGACAACCAGCAGCGAATCCTCGAATCAGCCGTTGACGGGTCAGTGGCGCTCGACGAGGACGAACGCGACGCCCTGCTCACGCTGACCAGACACCCCTCCGAGGACGTCCGAGTCGAGGCGGCGAACGCGTTGACGATCGTCGCCGGGACGCAGCCGTCGCTTCTGGGGCCTCGGGCGGACGCCGTCCTGCTGACGCTCCGGGACGCGGACGTGAACGTCCGCGCGCTCGCGCTCGACGCCGCCGCAACGCTCGCGACGGCCGACCCGGAGAGCGCCGTCGAAGCGAACGCGATCAGCAACGTCGCGCAGGCGCTCAACGACCGAAACGAGTTCGTTCGCGCGCAGGCCGCCGAGAGTCTCGGCGAGATCGGGGAGGGGGCCGCGGACCTGCTGCTCGACACCGGGGCCGTGCAGTCGCTCGCGCGCCGAGTCGACTCGGAGGATCACAGCGACGCCCGGGCGCAGGCGGCGCGAGCGCTCGGTCGGATCGGCTCGGCCGCCCCGGAACTGATCGACGAGCGGACCGAGGGGTGCTTAGAACGGGCCGTCGACGACCCGGAGATCGATCGATCGGTCCGGTCCGCGCTCGATTCGATCGCAGCGGCGAGAGCTGGTGGGCCGGACGCACCCTCGGTCTCGACCGCGACCGCGGGGTCGACAGCGGGGTTCTGCCCGCAGTGCGGCACCGAGATCACGACCGACCCGGAACCGAACTTCTGTCGGAGCTGCGGCCACGAGCTGTGAACGCGGTGGCGGGAGGAGCGGGAGGGGCGAACGGGACGGAGAGGGGTCGCAAACGCCGCTTCCGAGACGGCTATACGGCCGGTGCGGCCGAACACTTTTTCGTCGGTCACCCGTGAGTTCCGGTATGGCGACGAACACCGAACACGACGGCGCCGACGGCGACCGGGGCGCCCCATCGCGGCTCGGTCGCGTTCTCTTCGGGCTCGGACTCGCGCTGCAGGCGTCCGAGGACTTCCGCGATATGGACGACACGGTCGAGTACGCGGAGTCCGCGGGCGTGCCGCTTCCGGAACTCGCGGCCCCGTTCGCCTCGGGAATGATGGTCTTCGCCGGGGTTGCGATCGCGCTCTGGCGGCTCCCGCGGATCGCCACCGGCGCGGCGGTCACCTTCCTCGCCGTCGTGACGCCGACGATGCACGACTTCTGGAACGCCGAGGAGGGGTCCGGAAGCGGCGACCGACTCGCCTTCTTCGGGAACCTCGCGATGCTGGGCGCGGCGCTCGTGTTTCTGCGCGAGGCGTTCCGGTAGCTCCGCTATTGCTCGGTCTTCCGGTCGGTGATGTCCTGTACGACGCCGACGGCCTCGATCGGGTCCCCCCCGTCGCCGAACTCGATCTCGGCGCGTTCGCGGACCCACCGCGTCTCGCCGTCGCCGGTGACGATCCGGTGTTCGATGTCGTACTCGGCGCCGTCGAGCGCGTCGTTCCACGCCTCCTCGGCGTGCTCCCGATCGGCCGGATGGACGTACTCCATGAACTGCGTGTGATCGAGCGTCCCCTCGCGCTCGTCGATCGCGAAAATCTCGTAGATCTCCTCGGACCAGTAGATCTCGTCTTCGCGGACGTCTTTGTACCAGCTTCCGAGGTCGGCGAGCAGTTGCGCCTGCTGGAGGTGTGACTCGCGCGCCTCCAGTTCGCGCCTCGCTCGCACGCGATCGACGTGCGCTCGGACGCGCGCGGCGAGTAGCTGATACTGTTCGTTGCCGGGTTGCTTCTGCAGATAGTCGCTCACGCCGGCGGAGATGGCGTCGCTCGCGACCTCCTCGCTCCCCTTGCCCGTGAAGAGCACGAACGGGAGCCGCGGGTACTCCTCGCGCACGGCTTCGAGGAAGTCGATACCGTTCCGGCCGGGCATATCGTGATCGGAGACGACGCAGTCGTAGGCGTTCGTTTCCAGCCGTCGGAGCCCCTCGTCGGGACGCCCGGCGGTGTCGACGTCGAACCGCTCGTCCTCGCGTTCCAGAAACGACGCGGTGAGCCCCGCGAACCCCGGCTCATCGTCGACGTGCAGGACGCGGATTGTGTCGGATGAGGGGAGCATACCGGTTGCTATCGCGAGCGGAAGGATAAGCGTACAGGGGCGATATCAGGGCTGAGAATACCGGTCTGTCGTTCTCGAGACCGGCTCGGTTCTGGTGGCCCGACGATTCTCCCACCAAACGCTTTATGGACGGACCTAACAACCCTCGTCTATGGCCGCCATCGAACTGGACGGGGTGACGAAGCGCTTCGAGGACGTCACCGCCGTATCGGATCTCTCGTTGACAGTCGACGAGGGCGAGATCTTCGGCTTCCTCGGCCCCAACGGCGCGGGGAAGTCGACGACGATCAACATCCTCCTCGATTTCGTCCGTCCGACCGCGGGGACGGTGACCGTCCTTGGACACGACGCCCGCGAGGAGAGCGTCGCCGTCCGCGAGCGGACCGGCGTCCTCCCGGAGGGCTTCGGCGTGTACGACCGGCTGACCGGCCGCGCGCACGTCGAGTTCGCGATCGACTCCAAGGAGGTCGACGCCGACCCCGACGCCGTCTTAGAGCGGGTCGGGCTCGCGGACGCCGCCGACCGACAGGCCGGCGGCTACTCGAAGGGGATGCGACAGCGGCTCGCGCTCGCGATGGCGCTGGTCGGCGAGCCGGATCTCCTTGTCCTCGATGAGCCCTCCTCGGGTCTCGACCCCGCCGGCGCGAAGGAGATGCGAGAGATCGTTCTCGCGGAGGCCGAGCGCGGCACGACGGTCTTCTTCTCCAGCCACATCCTCGAACAGGTCGAGGCCGTCTGCGACCGTGTCGGCATCCTCCGCGAGGGCGAACTCGTCGCCGTCGACTCGATCGACGGGCTACGGGAGGCGTCCGACGCCGACGCCACCCTCCGGGTCGTCGTCGGCGATTCCGTCGACGACGACGCGCTCGCGGCGGTTCGCGGACTCGACGGCGTGGCGAGCGTCGAGCGCGACGGCGACGACGCCCTGCGCGTCGGCTGCGAGAGCGACGCGAAAACGCGCGTCGTGACGACACTCGAAGAGCGCGGCGTGTCGGTTTCTGACTTCACGACCGAGGAGGCTTCACTCGAGGACCTGTTCCTCGCGTACACGGAGCAACGGGGGGACGAGAGCGGCGGAATCACCCCCGATGCCACCGACGGAGACTCCGGCGCTGGAGAGACCGACAGCGACGAGAGCGACAGCGACGACACCGCAGAGTCCGAGACCGCCGAGAGCACGGAGGTGAAACGATGAGTTGGCAGGCCGTCGCGCGCAAGGAGTTCCGCGACGCGATCCGCTCTCGGTGGCTGCACGGCTCGACGCTGTTTTTCGCGCTCTTCCTCGGCGGCGCCTCGGCGCTGTTTTTCGGCGTCCTCCTGCCCCCGGCGAATCGGCAGGTGTCGAACCTCTTCGGCTTCTTCGCCAACCTCGGCGTGTTCAGCTTCTCGTTCCCGGGGCTGCTCGCGCTCGTCCTCGGGTTCATCGCGCTGTCGACGTCGTACGGTTCGATCACCGAAGAGCGCGAGACGGGGTCGATCAAGCTCCTGCTCTCGCTGCCGAACTCCCGGCTCGACGCCGTCGTCGGAAAGCTCTTGGGCCGGTCGGCCGTCGTCGTCGTCGCGCTGCTCGTCGGCTTTCTGGCTGCGTTCGTCGCCCTCCTCGCGACTGGAACGCGGCTCGAACTCAGTTCGTTCGTCCCGCAGGTCGCGCTCACGGCGCTTCTCGGAGCCGCGTTCGTCTCCATCGGGCTGAGCCTCTCGGCGCTCGCGGACTCGAACCGGGAGGCGACGCTCGCGACGATGGGACTGTACCTCGTCTTCGCGATCCTGTGGGGGTCGGTATCGGAGGGGATCCCGAAGCTCCTGAACTACACCGCCGAACAGATCGGAATGGGCGGCGTCTCCGAGCTCACGCGGGTCAAAATCGGCGTGTTCCTGAAGTACGTGAACCCGCTGAAGACCTACGAGACCCTCGCGGCGGGGCTCTACTACGAGCCGTCGAAGGCGCGACTCGTCAGCACGGCGTTCGGCGAGCAGACGATCCTCGGGCCGGTACTCTCGGAGTCGATCCCGTTTTACTTCTCGGGATGGTTCCTGTTTCTGGTCCTGCTCGCGTGGATCATCGTGCCCGCGGCGATCGGGTACTGGGCGTTCGAGCGGTCCGATTTGTGAGCTGATCGGAGCGGGACGGCAACCGAACGGGGCGAGCCGTCGAGACTGCTCCCCCGAACGACCCGGGGTCGGCTGCGTACCTATTGTACCCCACTACTGACTACGGTGGTCCCCGTCCGTTCCCCCGTTCCCGCCCCCGACGTCGCCCGTTCTCCCACCCTCGTCCCGGATTTTCGCTCCGCGCGCGTTCGTTCGGTCTGTCGCCGTCATCGTCGTCGTCATCCTCATCGTCATCGTCGTCATCGTCCTCGTCGTCATCATCGTCATCCTCTTCGTCCTCTTCCTCCCCTCCGTCGTCGTCCTCGTCATCATCCTCATCGTCGTCTCCGCCGCCTTCCTCGCCGTCGTCCGACTCTTCAACGTCGTCGTCTTCGTCGCGGTCGTCATCGTCGTCGTCTTCGTCGCGGTCGTCATCGTCGTCGTCTTCGTCGCGGTCGTCATCCTCGTCCTCGCGATCGTCGGTTTCCCCTTCGTCGCTGTCGTCCTCGTCATCATCCTCATCGTCGTCTCGGTCACGGTCCTCCTGCTCGGCCGGCACCGAACCGACGTCCGCGCAGCGGCCGGTCGCGAGCAGGATCGGACCCTCCATATCGAGCGCGATCCGGTCTTGGCCCTCGGCGCCGGAGAGGAACTCCCAGTCGGTGAGCGTCCCCTCATAATACTCGTCGTAGAGTGCTGCGGCCTCGTTGAACGCCGGATACACGGCGATCTCGAAGTCGTCACCGAGGTCGCCGAAAGCCCCCCCGTCCGTTCTGGCGTCCGACCACGTCCAGTCGATCCGGTGTGGGTTCTCCTCGATGTCCCAGTTGTCGTAGTTCGAGGCGGCCAGTTCGCCCGATTCGGGGTCGCGGTAGAGGTCGTCTTTGACCAGCCACCCGCCGTCCGACGGGAGCCCGGCGATCCGGAACGTCACCGATCCGCCATCCGGCGAGTCGAGGCTCCCGTGGACGAAGACGAGACTCAGGCGTTCGGGGCCCTGATAGAGGAACGCGACGCTCGTCTGCGGCCGCTGGAGTTCGGCCGTTCCCCCCGAGGAGTACGAGGGTCCGTCGCCGACGACCGCGCCGTTCTCCTCGGACGCGTACCGCTCCGGCAGGAAGAACTCGTAGAACGCTTCGACCGGCTCTTCGCCCCGGAGCGGCTGGACCGGGACGCAGCCGTCGCCCTGCGCGAGGACGTACTCCGGATCCGTGTCGCCGTCCGAGGGCCGTTCGTCCGATTCCGTCTCTTCTTGTCCGGCGACGTTCGACCCGACGAGGCCGGCCGTGATTCCGGCCCCGGCGGCGGACAGTACCGTCCGGCGCGTCAGTTCCGCGTGCTGAGTTCCCATCGGTCGGACATCGAAGCCCCGAGGGTTTGTTACAATGAGCGTACCCGCGACGGCCGCGGGATAGGGAGACGTGACGAGATCGGATCGCAGAACGTGTGGCCGAATACGGACGACCCGTCCGGCCGGAAACGAGCGGTGAGGATCTGTCGTGAAGTCGACTCTCGTCGCTTCCCTGTCTGTTAAACCTCGGTTTGGCCCGTCATACCGAGCGGTACGTCGGCGTTTTCGACCCGATTGCCCCGGCTTACTCCGCGGGGGGATAGGCGATCCCCCGCGATTCGAGCAGTTCCGCGAACGCCGACTCGTCGATCACCTGCACGTCGTTCGCCGCCGCGTCCTCGCGCTTCGATCGCCCGGGGTTCGCCCCCACCACGAGGTAATCGGTGTTGCCGGAGACGCTCCCCGTCGCGGCGGCGCCGTGGCGCTCGACCAGCCGCTGTGCGGCGTCCCGCGTCACCGAGAGCGAGCCGGTGAAGACGAACGTCAGCCCGTCGAGCCCCTCTGCGCCGTCGGCGGTCTCGGGCGGCTCCGGCTCCACGCCGAGCCCGCGGAGTTCGTCGACGACCGCGCGGTTCCGCTCGTTGTCGAAGAACTCGCGGACGTGCGCGGCGACCGTCGGGCCGACGTCGTCGACGGCCCGAAGCTCTTCGGTCGTCGCCGACATCACGCCGTCGAGGTCGCCGAACGCCCGCGCGAGGTTCCGCGCGGTGCTCCCGCCAACCTCCGGGATCCCGAGCGCGACGAGGAACTCCGAAAGCGGCGGCGACGTCGTCGCCTCGACCGCGGAAACGAGGTTCGCCGCGCTGGTCTCGCCCCAGCCGTCGAGGTCCGCGAGGTCGTCGGTATCGAGCCGGTAGAGGTCCGGAAGCGACGTCAGAACGCCCGCATCGACGAGCTGTTCGACGCGCTCCTCGCCGAGGCCGTCGACGTCGAGCGCCTGCCGGCTGCCGTAGTGGACGACGGCGCGAACGAGCTGTGCGTCGCAGGTGAGCCCGCCCGTACAGAACGCCAGCGGGCCCTCCCGCTCGACGTGACTGCCGCAGACCGGGCACCGAGCCGGGAAGTCGAAGGTCCCCGGCGATCGCTTTTCGAGCACCTCGGCGACCTCGGGGATCACGTCGCCCGCGCGGCGGACGCGAACCTCGTCGCCGACGTCGACGCCGAGGCGCTCTATCTCATCGGGGTTATGCAGCGACGCCCGCGAGACGGTAACGCCGCCGACGTCGACCGGATCCAAGAGCGCGACCGGGGTGAGCCGGCCCGTTCGGCCGACCTGCACGACGATGTCGGTGACGCGCGTCACCTCCGCGCGCGGCGGGAACTTGTAGGCGAACGCCCAGCGGACGGCGCGGCTGGTCGCGCCGAGCCGTTCGCGGGCCTCGCGGGCGTCCACTTTGACGACCGTCCCGTCGATCTCGTAGTTCAGTTCGTCGCGGTCGTCGAGCAGCGCGTCGCGGTAGTCGATGGCCGCCTTGACCGTCTCGACGGACTCGACGCGGTCGTTCACGCGGAGCCCCCACTCGCGGAGTCGATCGAGCGTCTCCGTCTGGGTCTCCGGGACGTCGCTCGCGTCCAGCACGTCGTAGAAGAAGCAGTCCAGCGGCCGCTCGGCGACGATCGAGGGATCGAGCTGTCGGAGCGTCCCGGCCGCGGCGTTCCGGGGGTTCGCGAACGGCTCCTCGCCGCGCTCGACGCGCTCGCGGTTGTGTTCGCGGAACGCGTCGCGGGGCATAAACACCTCGCCGCGGACCGCCAGGAAGTCCGGACACTCGCCCCGGAGCGACAGCGGTATCGATCGGATCGTCCGCACCTGCGGCGTCACGTCGTCGCCGCGCCGGCCGTCGCCGCGGGTGGCGGCGCGGACGTACTCGCCGTCCTCGTAGACGACCTCCACGGAGAGCCCGTCGAACTTCGGCTCGCAGACGTAGTCGACGTCGCCGACGCCCCCGCGGACGCGGCGGTCGAACTCCCGCAGGTCCGCCGCGTCCGTGGACTGGTCGATCGAGAGCATCGGCGCGACGTGCTCGACCGTGTCGAGTTCCTCGAGGGGTTCGCCGCCGACGCGGCGTGTCGGGCTCGAAGCGCGGTCGAGATCGAACCGTTCTTCCAGCGCCCGCAACCGCGCGAACAGTTCGTCGTACGTTCGATCCGCGATCAGCGGGTCCGCCAGCACGTAGTACCGGTGGTCGTGTTCGCGGATCGCCGCCCGGAGCAGCGCCGCCTGCTCCGCGGCCGCCTCGCGCGTCAGCCCCTCGATGGGCTCGAAGTCCGTCTCCGGGTCGCGCAGGTACGGGTTGTCCGGATCGGCGTACGCCGGGGTCGGCTCCTCGTCGGCGCTCATACACTCGCGGATGGCCCAGCACGGTGTTAGATGCTTCGCCGTCGCCCGTCGCCGGCCGTCGCTCTCGCGCCGTTTCCCGTCGCGTTCGCGCTATCGGTCGTCGGTGCGTCGCGCGATCGACCGCCGGCGACGGGCGACCGGCAAAAACCGCGCGATGGAGGAAACCCGTATCGCTTATCCCGGAGCGCCGCAATCGCCGCGTATGGAAGAGGACTTCCTCCTCCTCAACCCGGGTCCGGTGCCCGTCACCGACGAGGTGTCGGCGGCGATGGACGAGCCGATGGTCTCACACCGGTCCGCGGCGTTCGAGGCGGTCTACGAGCGTGCACAGGACGGTCTCGACTACATCTTCGAGGAGTCCACCCCCGACGGGTCCTCGACCGCCACCGCCGGCGGCGGGACGTCGCTGCTTCTCAACGGGACGGCCACGATGGGGATGGAGGCGGCGGTCGCCAACCTCGCCGGGGAGGGCGACAACGTCGTCGCGCTCGTCAACGGGAAGTTCGGCCGGCGCTTCGCCCGGATCGCCGAGCGCTACGCCGACGTGACCCGCGTGGAGGTCCCGTGGGGCGAGTCGATCCCGCTCGCGGACGTCCGCGCGGTCGTCACCGAGGAGACGGACCTGGTGACGATGGTCCACAACGAGACGAGTACGGGGCTTCTCAACCCCGTCGAAGGCGTCGGCGAGGTCGCCGCGGACAACGACGCCCGGTTCGTCGTCGACGGCGTCACCTCGATCGGCGGCGACGAGTTCCGCCTGGACGAGTGGAACGTCGACGTCGCAGTCACCGACTCACAGAAGGCGCTCGCGGCCCCGCCGGGGATCAGCGCGATGTACGTCACCGAGGAGGTCAAAGGCGACCTCGACGGCGAGTCCGCGCCGTTCTACGAGGACCTCGAGTGGCACCTCCGGAAGGCCGACGCCCACCAGACGCCCTTCACGAGCGCGGTGCCGCTGTTCCGCGCGATGGCGGTCGCCGTCGAGGACATCGTCGAGGAGACGATGCCGACGCGGATCGCCCGCCACCGCCGGCAGGCCGCCGCGTTCCGCGCGGGGTTCACGTCGATGGGACTGGACCTCTTCGCGGAAGTGAAAGGCGAGACCGAGCTTTCGAACACCGTTACCGCGGTCTCCCTTCCCGAGGCGGTTTCGGGCGACGACGCCGACGCGTTCTTCGACGGCGTCGACGCGCGCAACGTGAGCATCTCCGGCGGACAGGGCCACCTCGGCGGCACCATCTTCCGCGTGAGCAACATGGGCGGTCTCCCGGACGACGCCATCCTCCGCGGCGTCCGCACGGTCGGGGAGGCGATGGCAGAGGCGGGCGTCGACGTCGACGTCGACGCCGGCATCGCGGCCGCCGAGAGCGAACTCGACGCGACCGAGACGGCCTCCGCGGACGACTGATACTGAGTATTCTCGTCCCGTCGAGGACGACACGGGGTCAGTCGTCTCCGACGACGGTCTCGTTCTGACGCTGTCGGATTCGAATGGCGAGCGCCAGAACCGTCGCGAGTATCGTCAGCCCGACGGCCGCGGCCGCGGCGACGTCGTGTGCCTGAGTGCTGTGGTCGCCGGCAGTGACGAATTGCGGACCGAAGTACGCGTGGTGGTAGTCACCCACGAGTGGGTAGAAGTAATCGACCACGTCGTTGAAGCCGAACCAAGCGGCGGCGAGGCCGACAGTCGGGACGGTGAACTCGGCGTACCGGTAGATCACGAACGCCTGTAAGCCCATCCCGAGGTGACTGACGAGCAGGAACCAGAGGTAGGGATCGCCGCTCGCGAGCACGTCGTTGATCGTGAGCTGGACGACGACCACCCAGAGACCGTATTTCAGGTTCCCGACGAACGCCAGCGCGTGAACCCAAGCGCGGTCCCGCCCGAGCTTCCACGACGCGAGGCTCGCGGCCATAAGCAGCGTCGCCAGCGGGCTATCGGGCACTGCGGGCCACATCACGAGCGGGGTGTGCAGGAGCTGAAACCGGTAGTACCAGAACCCGAACGCGGTGCCCGCGAGGTTGATCGCGACCACTACCCAAGCGAGACGGAGCGCCACCGCCTCGACCCGGTCGGGTAGCGGAGCGAGGTACGCCGGGAGGTCGCCTGCGGGGGGAATCGACGCCATCGTGGTTACGCACTCGGTGCGAGCGCCACCGGTAGGAGAGTTCCGATACCGACGAGACAGGCACCAGTTGCCTGTCGAGATCGCCGCGAGCGGTCTCCGTCCCGTCAGATCGCCGCCGAGCCGTCGAGCCGAAAGACGTTCTCGTCGCTTCGTCCGTAACCGCTGGTTATAAGCCTCCGAGCGAATATGCGTAATACACATAGTATGGTCGATGGGTTCCACACCCGGAGTCTGCACGCCGGTCAGGAGCCGGACGAGTCGACCGGCGCGCGGGCGCCGCCGATCTATCAGACGACCTCCTACGCCTTCGAGGACGCCGACCACGCCGCCGACCTCTACGCGCTCTCGGCCGACGGCGACGTCTACTCGCGGATCTCGAATCCCACCACGCGCGTCCTCGAAGACCGCCTCGCGGCCTTGGAGGGCGGCGTCGCCGCGGTCGCGACCGCCTCGGGGATGGCCGCGCTGGACTCGGCGACGAGCATCCTCGCCAGCGCGGGCGACAACGTCGTCGCCGCCGCGGACATGTACGGCGGGACGGCGACGTACCTCACGAAGATGGCGACGCGCCGCGGCGTCGACGTTCGGGTCGTGGACACGCTCGATTACGACGCCTACGCGGACGAGATCGACGCGGACACCGCCTTCGTCCACGTCGAGACGATCGCGAACCCCTCGCTGAAGACGCCGGACTTCGAGCGCCTCGCCGAGGTCGCCCACGCCAACGCCGCGCCGCTCGTCGTCGACAACACCTTCGCGACGCCGTATCTCTGCCGGCCGCTCGAACACGGTGCGGATATCGTCTGGGAGTCGACGACGAAGTGGATCCACGGCTCGGGGACGACGATCGGCGGGATCCTCGTCGACGGCGGGACGTTCCCCTGGGAGCACGCCGACTACGACGAGCTCTCCGGGGAGAACCCGGCGTTCGGCGTCGACTTCGTCGAGCGCTACGGCGAGGCGGCGTTCGCAAACGCGGTCCGACAACGCGCGCTCCGGACGCTCGGGAACCAGCAGTCGCCCTTCGACGCCTGGCAGACGATACAGGGGCTCGAAACGCTGCCGCTCCGGATGCAGCGCCACTGCGAGAACGCCCGGACGGTGGCGGCGTTCCTCCGCGACCACGAGGGCGTCGCGTGGGTCTCCTACCCCGGCTTCGAGGACCACCCGACGCACGCGAACGCGCGTCGGTACCTCAGGTCGGGCAACGGGGACGCCGACGGCGGGGACGGCGAGTTCGGCGGGATGGTCGCGTTCGGTCTCGCCGGCGGCTTCGAGGCGGCCAAGCGGACCTGCGAGGAGACCGAACTCGCGTCGTTCCTCGCGAACGTCGGCGACGCGAAGACGCTCGTGATCCACCCCGCGTCGACGACCCACGCGCAGTTGAGCGAAGACGAACAGCGCGCCGCGGGGCTCAGCCCGGAGATGCTCCGGCTCTCGGTCGGCATTGAGGACGCCAAGGACGTGATCGCCGATCTCGATCGGGCGATCCGCGACGCGACCCGAAGCGTTTCCTCGCCGGACCACGAACCGGGGGAGAAGCGATGAAGACCGACAGCGGCACCGTCGAACTCGGTCGGTTCGACTTCGAGTCCGGCGACGAGATCGAGGCCCTCGAGGTCGCCTACGAGTCCTACGGCGAGTTCGACGGAGAGAACGCGGTCCTCGTCTGCCACGCGCTCACCGGCAGTCAGAACGTCGCCGGCTACGGCTCCGACACGGCCGGGCAGGCCCGCGCGTGGTGGAACGACATCGTCGGCCCCGGCAAGGCGATCGACACCAACGAGTACTACGTGGTCTGTGCGAACGTCCCGGGGTCGTGTTACGGCACGAGCGGTCCGGCGAGCGAGAGTCCGGACGGCGAGCCCTACGGCACCGATTTCCCGCCGGTCACGGTCGGCGACTGGACGCGCTCACAGCGACTGCTGCTCGACGAGCTCGGCGTCGGTCGCCTGCACGCCGTCGTCGGCGGGAGCGTCGGCGGGATGAACGCTCTCGACTGGGCGAAGCGCTACCCCGACGACGCGCGGTACGTCATCTCGATCGCGGCGGCCGCGCGCCTCGACGCGCAGTGTCTCGCGCTCGACGCCATCGCCCGTCGGGCGATCACGACCGATCCGGACTGGAACGGCGGCCACTACTACGACACGGGGGAGAAGCCGACCGACGGCCTCTCGCTCGCGCGGCAGATCGGGCACGTGATGTACCTCTCGAAGTCGTCGATGGAGCGGAAGTTCGGCCGCCGAGCGGCGGGGCGGGACTCCCGCCGGGACTCCTTCCCCGCCGACCCCGCGGCGGCGTTCTTCCCGTACCGCGACGTCGAGTCCTACCTCGACTACCAGGCCGAGAAGTTCGTCGAGCGCTTCGACGCCAACTCGTATCTGTATCTCACCCGCGCGATGGACGATTACGACCTCGCGGAGGGCTACGAGGACGACGCCCGCGCCGTCGCCGCCTTCGAGGGTGAGGCACTCTTACTCTCGTTCACCGCGGACTGGCACTTCACGACCGAGCAGTCGGAGACGGTCGCTGAGGCGTTCCGCGAGGCGGGCGCGCCCGTCGCCCACCACGTCATCGAATCGGATCACGGCCACGACGCGTTCCTCGTCGAGCCCGAGAAGGTCGGCCCGCCGATCCGCGGGTTCCTCTCGGAGGGGGTCGAAGGACGATCCGTCCACGACACCGACGACCCCGACCCCGACGACGGTAACGACTTCGCTCCGGTTCACGCGTCGCTGTTCAGCCGCTGAGACGGTGGCGCTCCCGTCGCTGACACGACCGGCGTCACCGCGGCGTTTTCGCGCCGCAGACCCCTAGGCAGTCAGCATAAAGTACGCCAGCGGCAGCAGGCTGACGCCGACGCCGATGACCGAGAGGACGAGCAGCTGCGCGCCCACGTACAGCAGGCTCGCGCCGAGCAGTCCGAGCACGATCGTCAGCGTTCCGAGCGCGAACACGAAATCGAACCCCTCGTCGCTGTCCGCGGGGACGGCCGCCACCGCGAGCAGGAAGAAGTGGATGCCCATCGGGACCGCCGAGAGGACCGCGTAACCGACGTCGACCCAGCGAGGGGGCAGCGTCGTCGCCGCGGCGAAGGCGCGAAGCGTGTGGACCGCTGTCAGGTAGAACTCGCCGACGCTGTGGAGGACGAGGTCGACCGCGGAGGCCGACGCGCCGGACGTCGTCGCGAGCACGATCGAGACGCCGACGAACCCCCACGCGAGGAGCCACAGTGCGGTGGCAACGAACACCATATCCCCCTATCCAGAGAGACCGTGAAAAATCCTGCCGCGGCCCTCCCCGAATCCGAACACCCTTTTCGATCCGCTCCGTGTCCGGGCGTATGACTCCAGCCGAACTGCTCGCTCGGCTCACGGGACTCGCTGTCGCTATCGCCGGCGTAGCGCTCGTGTGGGGCGGCTTTTTCGTTCCGACCGCGGGTGCGCCCGGATTCGCGTTGCTCGCTCGCGGCGTGCTCATAGACATCGTTGTCGCCGCCGGATTCGTCGGAATCGGCTTCCTCCTCGCTGGACTCGCCGTGTTCGTCGGGCGCGGCCGGTCCCTCGCAGTCACCGTCGGCGGCGTCGTCCTCGTCGCCGCCGTCGCGCTGGTCGCTCTCGGGACCAGTTCGACACAGAGCGTCCTCGCTGTCAGCCTCCTCGCGTTCGCACTCTTCTTCGCAGGCGCGTCGGTCGACGGTCGAGAGACGGCGTGACGTCGACGCGGTGCGTTCCGACTGGGCGTCGTCGGGGGATCGGGCCGAGAATCGTCCCCAATACGTAACACGGGGTGGCGGTAACAGGTGACTGCGTGACTCGAACTGCATACTGTCGCGGGGATGTGAAACGCGATGAGTAGCCACGGCGAGCGGTCCCCGTCTGCCAACCTCAACCTCCTCGACGCGACGATGATCGGGATGGGGGCGATGATCGGCGCGGGAATCTTCGTCCTGACGGGACTGGCCGCCGAGATCGCCGGGCCGGCAGCGCTCCTCGTGTTCGTACTCAACGGCGTCGTCACTGCGTTCACCGGCCTCTCTTATGCGGAGCTCGCGAGCTCGATCCCGAAGAGCGGCGGGGGATACGCGTTCGTCAGAGAGACGTTTTCGGACCTCCCGTCGTTCCTGATGGGATGGATGCTCTGGTTCGCGTATATGATCGCCGGTGGGCTGTACGCGCTGGGTTTCGCGCCGAACTTCCTTGAGTTGCTGCACGTCTACGAAATCGTTCCGCCGCCGGGGCAGATCGGTGCGGTCGTGCTCCCGGCACTGGGCGTCTCCGTCCCCGTCGGAGTCGGACTGGCCTTCGCAGCCGTGTTCTCGTTCGTCGTGCTGAACGCGGTTTCGACTGCCGCGAGCGGCAGCGTCGAGACGCTTTTCACCGCGGTGAAGATCTCCATTCTCGTGGTGTTCGTCGGTTTCGGCGCGACCTCGCCGATGTTCTCCGGCGCGGAGTTCCAGCCGCTGTTTCCCGAAAACGTGGGCGCCTACGCGATCCTGCCCGCGATGGGCCTGACCTTCATCGCGTTCGAGGGCTACGACCTCATCACGACCGTCACAGAGGAGGTCAAAAATCCCCGCGAGAACATCCCGAAGGCGATCTTTATCAGCCTCGCTGCGACCGTCGTCATCTACATGGCCGTGGTCGCGGTCGCGATCGGAACGCTCGGGGCCGACGGCCTCGCTGCGGCCGGAGAGGCCGGGATCGCCCAGGCCGCCACCACGTTTATGCCGGCGGAGCTGCCGGTCATCAAAAACGGCGGTGCGATCATCGTTTTCGGAGCCGTGTTTTCGACGCTGACGGCGCTGAACGCCGTCGTCATCGCGTCCTCTCGGGTGGCGTTCTCGATGGGACGCGAGGGGCAACTGCTGCCGTCGCTCGGACATCTCCACCACCGGTACGGCACGCCCTTCGTCGCCATCGTCGCGAGTGCCGTGGTGATGCTCGGATCCGTCGCTCTCCCAACGAAGAGCGCGGGGAATATGTCCAGTCTCTTCTTTCTGCTCTCGTTTATCGTCGTCAACGGCGCGGTGATCAAACTCCGTCGGGAGCGCCCGAATATGAACCGGCCGTACGAACTGCCGTACTATCCGTTCCCGCCGCTGGCGGGGATCGCGTTGAACCTGCTGCTGACCGGGGTGCTGGTCAGCTACCTGTTCCGAACCGATCCGCTGGCGCTGCTTCTCAGCGCCGGGTGGATCGCCCTCGGCGGACTCAGCTACTACGCGTTCACGCGATTCCACCGCGGGCGCGACGTCGCCAGCGCGGGACGTGACGCGGAACCGACTGCGGAGGATTGAGACAAGATGCCACAAAAACAGAAACTCGACGTCGTCGTCGCCGGTGGGGGGCGCGTCGGCCGGCAGGCCGCTGAATGGCTCGCCGACCGGGACGACGACGTCACGATCATCGAACAGGACCCGGCCATCGTCGACGCGATTGCCGAGGAGTGGTTCGCGACGATCATCCAGGGGGATGCGACGGACCCCGACATCCTCGAACAGGCTGGCGTCGCCGACACCGACGTCATCGCGGCACTGACGGGCGACTCCGGCGTGAACCTCGCGATCTGCATCGTCGCACAGAAGTTGGCTCCCGAGATCCGAACCGTCGCCCGCGTCGACCACGCGGCGAGTGAGCGCTACGCCGAGTTCGTCGATGCGGTAGTCTTCCCCGAGCGGGTCGGCGCACGAACGGCGGTCAACGAGATCACCGGCAGCGACGTGCAGACGCTTGCGGACGTGACGAGTTCGCTCGACGTGATGCAGATCCGCGTCGCGGAGGGCGCCCCCGCCGCGGGGAAAACGCTCTCCGAAGTCAGCTTCCCCGCCGGAACGCTCGTCGTTTCCGGTGGCGACGGCGAGCACATCGCCGGCCCCGAGACGACCCTCGTGCCCGGAAAGCGGTACGTCGTCGCGGTCGAACCCGACGTCGTCGACGAGGTGATGAACCTCCTTCGAGGTTGACGACGCGTCGCAGATACCGGCGGTAATTGCACACGTCACGTTGGTTAGGCCCCTCCTCCGAGAACGGGCACTTATGTCAGACGACGACAGCGAGACGCCGCTCGGATTCGGAACGCGAAGCCTGCACGCGGGACAGGAGCCCGACCCGACCACCGGCGCGCGCGCGCCGCCGATCTACCAGACGACCTCCTACGTCTTCGACGACGCCGACGACGCCGCGGGGCAGTTCGCCCTCGAGAAGGAGGGCTTCATCTACAGCCGGCTGATGAACCCCACTGTCGCGACGCTGCAGGAGCGGCTCGCGTCGCTCGAAGGCGGGATCGGCGCGGCGGCGACCGCCTCGGGGATGGCCGCCCTGGACCTCGCGACGTTCCTGCTCGCGAGCGCCGGCGACAACATCGTCACGGCGTCGTCGCTGTACGGCGGCACCTACACCTACTTCACGCACACCGTCGAGCGCCGCGGGATCACGACGAGGTTCGTCGACACGCTGGATTACGACGGGTACGAGGACGCGATCGACGAGGACACCGCCTACGTCCACTTGGAGACGATCGGAAACCCCGCGCTCGTCACGCCGGACATCGAGCGCATCGCCGAGATCGCCCACGACCACGACGTGCCGCTGCTCGTCGACAACACCTTCGCGACGCCGTACCTGTGCCGGCCGCTCGAACACGGCGCGGACCTCGTGTGGGACTCCACGACGAAGTGGATCCACGGCGCCGGGACGACGATCGGGGGGGTCCTCGTCGACGGCGGGTCGTTCCCGTGGAGCGAGCACGCCGAGAAGTACCCCGAGATCGGCGCGTCGAACCCCGCCTACCACGGCGTCAACTTCGCCGAGCGCTTCGGCGACGCGGCGTTCACCTACGCGGCGATCGCGCGCGGCCTCCGCGACCTCGGTAACGCCCAGTCGCCGTTCGACGCGTGGAACACCATCGAGAAGCTGGAGTCGCTGCCGATGCGGATGGAGCGACACTGCGAGAACGCGCTGGCGGTCGCTGAGTTCCTCGAGGATCACGACGCCGTCTCGTGGGTGAACTACCCCGGTCTCGAGAGCCACGAGACCCACGAGGAGGCCACGAAGTACCTCGAGGGCGGCTACGGCGGGATGATCACGTTCGGCCTCGAAGCCGGCTACGAGGCCGCCCGCGACACCGTCGACAACGTCGAACTCGCCTCGCTGCTCGCGAACGTCGGCGACGCGAAGACGCTCGTGATCCACCCGGCCTCGACGACGCACCAGCAGCTAACGGAGGAAGAACAGAACGCGGCGGGCGTCACGCCCGATATGGTCCGGCTCTCGGTCGGGATCGAGGACGTCGGCGACATCATCGCCGACTTGGAGCAGGCGATCGAGTCGTCGACGAACTGAGGGCGCGGCGTCGGGAGCGTCCGAGACGGGAGCGGTTGCAACTGATTTCGCATCCGCTCGCGTCCGCGGCGCACGCGGGTCGGGCGCGGTCCCGGTTCTCTGTGCCACTCTGAACAGCCATCGAACACTGCCACGGGCAGCAGGCGGTCAGGTGACAAATACTGTCGCAGCGTCCCACAAATCGGTCAGTTTCGCCCGGATCGTCCGAAAAACGAAGCAAGCGAACAGCAAAGTCTAATGGGAAGGGTCACGAATCGGCTGCTGATGCCTACCGTAGAATACCTCAACTACGAAGTGCTTGACGACCAGGGCTGGGACATGGACGACGACGACCTCTTCGAGAAGGCCGGCGACGCCGGCTTAGACGCCGAGGATTACGGCTCCCTGGAAGTCAATCAGGGCGAGTACATCCTCGAAGCCGCCGAGGCGCAGGGCTACGACTGGCCCTTCTCGTGCCGCGCCGGCGCGTGTGCGAACTGCGCGGCGATCGTCACGGAGGGCGAGATCGATATGGATATGCAGCAGATCCTCTCCGACGAGGAAGTCGAAGAGAAGAACGTCCGCCTGACCTGCATCGGGTCGCCGGCGGCCGACGAGGTGCAGATCGTCTACAACGCGAAGCACCTCGACTACCTCCAGAACCGCGTCATCTAAACTCCGCGACCGACGCGTTTTTGCTGCGCGTCGTCGAGGGTGGATACGCATATCCACGTTCTCTTCGATACGCGCTCGTACGGACGATTGCCATCTCTTCGCGGGGTCACACCCCGGAAGCCGCGATTCGCGATGGCGATAGCGGTGTTTGCAGGTCTTCGCCTCTCGATCACACGGCGGCGTCCGATCGGACGAGCAATCAGCGGCACGACGATACAGATCAGTCGATCGCTTCACCGTCACCGTCTATCGCAGACGCAACTTACAACTCCCCCGGGTCCGCTTCCCCACTATGCTCGGAAGCGTACCGGATCTCCTTCGGCTGGTGGTGCTGCCCGTGCTCGCGTGGACGGCGTGGCGGGACGTCGAGACGAGGCGGGTGCCGAGTCGAACGTGGGCGCCCCTCGTCGGTCTGGGACTGCTCCTCCTCGTGGTAGACGCCGTCGGACAGCTCTCCGCGTCGATGCCCGCCGCCGCCCTGTTTTTCGTCCGCGTCGCGGTCAGCCTCTTTCTCGTCGCCCCGATCGCCTACCTGTTCTGGCGGCTCGGCGGCTTCGGCGGCGCGGACGCGAAGGCGCTCATCACGATCGCGATTCTCCTCCCGACGTTTCCGACGTACTACTTCTCGGGCTACACGCTCCCGTACGTGGAGACGACGCTCGGCGTCTTCTCGATGACGATCCTGACGAACACGGTCGTGCTCGCGGCCGCGTATCCGCTGGCGCTCGCGGTGCGAAACGCCCTCGACGGCGACGTCGCGTTCCCGGTCGCGTTCCTCGGTCGGCGGATAGCCACCGACGCGCTCCCGACGGCGCACGGACGGCTGTTCGAGACCCCCGAGGGGTTCTCCCGGAACGGCCTCGACATCGACGCGCTTCGGATGTACCTCCGCTGGCGCGGCGCGACCCTCGAGGAACTCCGGGCGGACCCGGACCGGTTCCGCGATCCGGCGAGCATCGACGAGACGCACGATCCGACGGACGGTGCGGTCGTTGCCGACGGCGGTGAAATCAGGGAACGCCGCGGCGACGGCGCCGACGACCCCGCGACGGTCGACCCCGAGGACCCGTGGGGCGCGGCAGCCTTCCTCGACGACATCGAGGGGACGGCCTACGGCACGACGCCGGAGACGCTCCGCGGCGGGCTGGAGATCGTGAGCGACCGCGAGGAGGTGTGGATCTCGCCTGGAATCCCGTTTCTCGTGCCGATGTTCCTCGGGACGCTGCTGGCGTTCACGTACGGCGATCTGGTCTTCGGCGCGCTCGGGCTGTTCGGCGTCGTGTGAGCGGCGCTGGCGCTCGTCTGCGCTCGGACCGCTCGCCCGTCGTGAGAACGTCGCCCGGCTCCGGACGCTCGCCCGTCGTGAGAACGTCGCCCCGGCTCCGGACGCTCGCCGACCGTGAGGACGTCGCACGGCTCAGCGTTGCGGGCAAAAGACCTATCGGCCGGACACCCCTCCGTCGAGGTAATGACCGACGACGTCGAGGTCGACTTCGGCGAGGACGGGCTCGTCCCCGCCGTCGCACAGGACGCCGACTCCGGCGAGGTGCTGATGCTTGCGTACGTCTCTCAGACGGCGCTCGAACGGACGCGCGAGACGGGACGAGCGCACTACTACTCGCGCAGCCGCGACGAGCTCTGGGAGAAGGGCGCGACCAGCGGGCACACCCAGTCTGTCCGAGAGATCCGCGTCGACTGCGACGCCGACACGCTCCTGTATCTCGTCGAGCAGGCCGGCGGCGCGTGCCACACCGGCCACCGATCGTGTTTCTACCGGACTATCGAGGGCGAGAACGTCGGCGAGCGCGTCTTCGACCCCGACGACGTGTACGACTAACGACCGATGACCGACCCGGACTCAGCGGACGACCGCGACGCGCACGCCCGCGCCGACTTCGAGACGCACCTCGCGGATGCCGACGAGCGGATCGAGGCGCTCAGGTCAGCCCGGACACGACGCGAGGCCGTCGAGTCACACATCGACGACCGCGGCGAGGAGGCCGTCGTCACCGCCGCCGACACCTACCGGAAAGCGGTTCGGCTCCTCGATCGGTACGAGGACTCCGCGACCGGGACGGGCGATTTCCAGGCGTACGTCGAGTTTCAGGACCGCTTTCTCGGGCTCGTCGAGTCGCTCCAAGAGTCGGTGCCGGCGCACGAGGCCTTCTCGGCCGCCGCCGAGCGGATGGACCGCCGCCGACTCAGCGCGGACGATTTCGACGCCGCGCGCGAGGACCTCGAACCCGCTTCCGAGTACGTTGACCTGCTGGACCGCCGCGAGTCGTCGAAAGAGGCGGTCTCGGCGGCAAAGCGGGACGCGAAGCTCGCGCTCGAAGACCTCGACGCGGAGATCGAGCGCCGCGAGGAGATGCTCTCGTTCGCCGACGCCGACCTCGATGCGCCGGTCGGGGAGCTTCGGGAGCCAATCGAGGCGTACAACGACGCCGTCTCCGAGGAGTTCGAGTCGTTTTACGAGTCGGCGCCGGCCGCCGAGGTCGTTGCCTTCCTCGAACGGGCGGAGTCGTTCCCGCTCGTGTCCTACGAGTCGCCGCCGCGGGACCTCCGGACGTTCGCCCGCGAGAGCCCCGACGCCGACGAGCCGATCCCGACGCTGCTCGAATACGCCGACTACACGGGCTCGAAGCTCGATCACTACGCGGCGGACCCGGCGCTCCTGCAGACGACCGTCGCGGTCCACCGGACGTTCCTCGAACGCCTCTCGGGGGAGCCGCTGACGGTGTCGCTCCCGCCGCCGCCGGCCGGGACGCTGCGCCTCTGGGCCGGCGAGGCGACCTCGCTGGCCGGCCGGTTCGCGTCCGAGGAGACGGTCGCGCGCCTCCGCGCGGTTCGATCGCTGACGCGCCGCGAGGACTACGAGGACCTCCGACTCGCCGCCCGCGCCCACGAGGAGCTCGACGCCGAGGCGCGAGAGCGCGTCCGCTCGGGCGCGGCCGCCGACGAGCTCGAACGCCTCCGGGAGGCTCGCGAACGCCTCGCCGCGGCACTGGAGCGCGAGGCCGCAGACGGGGAGCAGAGCGGTGCGGGGCGCGGCGGCGGTCCCTCCGGCGAGACCGCGGACGACGTCGAACGCGACGAGCGGGCCAACGCCCGGCGGCGCTGATGGTCCTCGTCGCCGCCGTCGCGTTCGCGGTCGGCGGGTGCTGTCTCTACTACGGGGCCCGGGCGCTCCGGACGCGGCGGGCTATCCGCCGACTCGACGACGAGGGCGATCACCTCGGCGACCCGACCGACTGGCTGGATCCGCCGAGTGAACGCCTCGAATCCGGCGACGGGGACGGTTCCGCTTCAGCGGACGACGAAGACGGGGTCGCTTTAGCGGACGACGGTCGCGGAAGTCCCGAGACGGCGAGAAGCGTTGCCGCGTCCGACCCCCGATCGGACGTCTCGATCGAGCGGGGGTTCGTCCTCCTCGTGTTGGGGGTCGTCTGTCTACTATTCGGGTTCTTCGCGCTGTGATCGATCCCGCGAGACGGCGCGTTCACTCGGCGTCGTCGAGGGCCGACCGGAGGACGTCGGCGGCGTCGTTCGCGAGCCCCCGCGCCCGCGACGCCTCGCGCGCCTCGGCGTAGACGCGAACCTTCGGCTCAGTTCCCGAGGGGCGGACGAGGACCCACGCGTCTCCGTAGTCGAGCCGGTAGCCGTCGGTCGTGTTCGGCTCCGCCTCAGCGTCCTCGGCGTACGCGCGAGCGGTCTCCAGCATCGCCTCGAGCTGCGTCTCGGTGTCGTATTCGAGGTCGATCCGGACGTTCTCGTAGTCGGTGTACGGCTCGATGACTTCGGAGACCGAGCGCTCCGCGAGGAGTTCGAGGAACTTCGCGCCGACGTACGCGCCGTCGCGGACCAAGCGGTACTCCGGGAAGAAGACGCCGCCGTTGCCCTCGCCGGCGATCGGGACGCGCTCGCCGTTCGAGCGGAGTTCCCGGATGCGGGTGATGATGTTCGTCGCGCCGATGGGCGTCAGTTCGAGCGTCGCGCCGACCGCCTCGCAGACGTCGACGAGTCGCTGTGAGACGTTGACGGCGGCGACCGTCGCGTCTCCGGCGTCGAGTTCCGCCGCCGCCAACGCCGCCAGCGACGCCTCGCCGGAGACGAACTCGCCGCGCTCGTCGACGAACACCGCCCGGTCGGCGTCGCCGTCGTGGGCGATGCCGACGTCGGCGTCGGCCGCGGTGACGAGCGAGCGGAGGTCCCCGAGCGTGCGCTCGACGGGTTCCGAATGGCGCCCGGGGAAGTGGCCGTCCGGGTTCGCGTTGACGGTGACGACCGCACAGCCCAGTTCGCGGAAGAACTCGGGGCTCGTCAGCGCGCCCGCGCCGTGCCCGGGGTCGAGCGCGACGGTGAGATCGGCCGCGGCGATCGCCTCCCGGTCGACCGAATCGAGGAGGTCCGCCACGTACTCGCGGTTGGCGCCGCTGATCTCGCGGACCGCGCCCACCGCGTCCCACGCGGCGGTCGAGAAGTCCTCGCCCAGCACGCGTGCCTCGACCCGTTCGAGGTCGTCGATCCCGAGTTCGACGCCGTCCGCGCCCACGAGCTTCACGCCGTTGTACTCCGGCGGGTTGTGCGACGCCGTGATGACGAGCGCGGGACGTTCGTACGCGCCGGCGTAGCGAACGGCGCTCGGCGTCGGCGTCGGGCCGAGCCGGTCGACGTCGACGCCGACGCTCGCCAGCCCGCTCGCGGCCGCGTTCGCGAGCATCTCGCCGGTGGTTCGGGTGTCGCGCGCGACGATCGCCCGGTCGGTCTCCCACGCCGTCCCGGCGGCCTCGGCGATTCGGAGGACGAACTCGGGCGTCAGGTCCTCGCCGACGACCCCCCGCGTCCCGCTCGAACCGAAGAGTTTCATTACCTCTTGTTGCCGCCCCCCGAGTGAAAGCGGTTGCGACCCGACAAGCGGCACTACTGCCGCGGAGCCACCGAAGCGGGTGACTCACCGGAGTACGACCTACGGCATCGGGATTCCGGAGCGCGGATCCCCCGGGCGCGAGTCACCGCATCGCGTCGCCGAGTCCGGTCAGCGCCGCCGACACCTTGTCGGTGGCGAGCAGGTACGCGAAATAGAGCGCGACGGCGCCCATCACGCCGGCCCACAGCCCCAGCATCGGCTCGCCGGTCTGAGCGGTCGCGAACGCGAAGCGCTCGATGTACACGCCCGCGAGAGAGAGCCCGAGGGAGCCGACGCTGAACACGAGCAGTTCGATGAAGGCCGGTGCGAGTTCGAGTAGGGAAGCAGACATTGCCGTCCGTTGCCCCCCACGGACCGTGGCTCTTTCGGTCGGAAAGAGGAATGTATATTAGACGCTGCGTTCTCGCGACGACTATGACGGGACGCTACGGTGACATCGACTACCCGACGCTCACGAAGCGGAGTTTCCTCCTCGGCTTCGGGCTGTTCGCGTTCGGCGCGCTCGGCGAACTGGCACTGGCCGCCACCGGGGTCCAAGTCCCCGGCTGGGAACACGCGCTCCTCGTCGACGCCGAGTGGATCGGCGTCGCGATCGCCCTGCTGTCGCCGTTCGTGTTCGGGATCTTGCTTCCGCTGACGGAGTGAGCTCCGGTGACTTTAGGCCGCCCCTCCACGGAGCCTCTCGCGTGATCGATCCATTCCCCTCCTTCGAGGTCGTCCCCGCCGTCGACATGCAGGACGGCGAGGTGGTCCAGCTCGTGCAGGGCGAACGCGGCACCGAAACGCGGTACGGCGATCCGGTCGAGGCCGCCGAACGCTGGGTGGACGCCGGCGCGAAGACGCTTCACCTCGTCGACCTCGACGGCGCGTTCGAGGGCGAGCGCGCGAACGCCGACGCCGTCGAGGCGGTCGTCGACGCCGTCGACGTGCCGGTCCAACTGGGCGGCGGCATCCGGACCGCCGCCGACGCGGCCGACCTGCTCGACCGCGGCGTCGCGCGCGTGATCCTCGGCACCGCCGCCGTCGAAGAACCCGGACTGGTCGAGGAGATCTCGGCGGACTACCCCGGCCGCGTGATGGTGAGCCTCGACGCGAAAGACGGCGAGGTCGTCGTTTCCGGGTGGACCGAGGGGACCGGCCTCGACCCCGCGGAGGCGGCGGCCCGCTACGAGGACCTCGGCGCGGGCTCGATTCTCTTCACCGACGTCGACGTCGAGGGACGACACGAGGGCGTGCAGGCGGCCGTGACCCGGCGCGTCGTCGACGCCGTCGACATCCCCGTCGTCGCGTCCGGGGGCGTCGCGTCGCTGGACGACGTCCGAACGCTCAAAGCGGCCGGGGCGGCGGCCGTCGTCGTCGGCACCGCCCTCTATGAGGGGACGTTCACCCTCGAGGCCGCGATGCGCGTCTGAGCTCATAGCGCGAGACAACCGCGGCGCTCACGAGCGTGATGAGCACGAGCCCGAGCCCGGCGGCGACGAACGAATCGGAGAACAACAGCAGCCCTCCGAAACACACCGCGAACGCGCCCAGTACGATCCCCTTGATCCCCATCGTTCCGCTGACGTCGCCGAGAACCCATTAACCTCCGCAAGACGGCCGTCGGACAGCCCGGCGTCGAAGCCGATCGGTCGAGGGCGGACAGCCGGGATAGTACGGCCGTCGGTCTAGGACGGATGTCCGTTCAGGGTCGGCTCAGGCGCGCCGCGCCTCGATCTGTTCGCGTCCGGGGGCGATGAGTTCGTTCAGGTACGTCGCGAGCGCGCCCTTCGCGTCCGCGGGGTGGAGTTCGCCGGACTCCAGATCGGTTTCCAGCCCCTCGTAGCGGTCGTAGACGAGGTCGCCGCCGTACTGTTCGGGGCGCTCGACGACGACCTCGCCGAACCGCGGGAAGACGTGGTACTCGAAGAGCTGCAGGACGGGGTTCTCGCGCTCCTCGCCCTCGTCGGTCGGGTCCGGGTCCGCCGTCGGCGGGCAGTAGGCCTTGTTCACCTTCGCCTCGATGTCGGACTCGGAGTCCTCCATGGAGATCGACAACCCCTCGCTGCTCGACATCTTGCCGACGCCGGTCGTCAGGTCGGCGATCAGCGGCGTGTGGAGACACGTCGGCGAGTCCGCGTCGATGCTCGGCAGCGTGTCGCGGGCGAGCATGTGGACCTTCCGCTGCTCCATCCCGCCGATCGCGAGGTCGACGTCGAGATAGACGATGTCGAGCGCCTGCATCAGCGGGTAGACCGCCTGGGCGACCGTGGCGGTGTCGCCCCCCGCGATCTCGGCCATCGCGCGCGAGGCGCGCGAGAGCGACGTCTCCAGTTCCAGCGCGTGCAGATCGAGGATGTACTCCTCGTCGAGTTGGTACTCCGACCCGAGGACGAACTCCGTCTGGGACTCCTCGAGGCCGTAGGCGACGAACTGCTCTTGCATCCGCGTGGCCGTCTCACGGATCTCCTCGAAGGTGCCCTTGCCGTTGAGGTAGGCGTGGACGTCCGCGAGGAGGACGACGACCTCCAGTCCCGCCTCCTGGAGTTCGATGAGCTTGTTCGCGGTCAGCATGTGGCCGACGTGGAGGACGCCCGACGGTTCATAGCCCACGTACGCCCGCTTTCCGTCCGGCGATTCGGCTAGCGCGCGCACTTCTTCCTCGGTGACCACCTCGGAGACGTTCCGGGTGATCAGGTCGTAGGCGTCCATACGTTCGGAGAGTCGCGACTGCGGCATATGACTTCTGGGATGTCCCCGCGGCGGAGCCATCGTCCGGGGTGGTCACACCGGAAATCACGGCCGCTGGCCCCACTGGAAATCACTCCGGATGGCCCACTGGAAAGCGTCATACGCGCGCGGTCCCAAGCCCCCCCGATGGCAACGACCCGTTCGCCGCTCGTCGTCCTCGGGGGGTTGGTCGCCGTGGCGTTCCTCCCGCTCGTCGTGATGTGGATCGTCGTCACCGACGTCGTCACGTTCGCGTACTTCGCCGGCTTCGCGCTCTACTTCCTCCTCGCCCACGTCGCGCTGCCCGCGTGGGTCTACCTCGATGCCACCGGGCGCGGCAGCGACTCGGCGGTCGGCTGGACCGCGCTCTCGTTTCTCCTCCCGTTCGTCGGATTCGTCGCCTACTTCTTCCTCGGACGGCCGGACGCGCCGTACGAGGCCGGCGTCGACCCTCGAGTGCGCCGGGAGTGACTCCCCGACCCAGCGAGACGTACCGCCGACGGCGGCGAAAGAATTGAATCACCCGCGGTCGTACACAGCCTATGGACCGACAGCAGGTGCTCGCGATCGTCCTCGTCCTCCTGATGGTTGGATCGTCGCTCGCCTACGGCGCGGCGCTCGTTTTCTGAGACCGGATTCGAGTCACACGACGATGAGGCGGGGAGCCACGGCGGTTCCCCGCTGCCGGGTTGATTTCAGCGACCAGAAGAATTTATACAGTAGACTGTAAGTGTCGGACAAAATGGGTCTGGGAACCGACAGAATCAGTCAAACGGACGAGACGCCGGTATCTCGTCGAGCGATTCTCCGATCGGGAGCCGTCGTCGGGACCGGCAGTTACCTCGCGCGGACCGGAATCGAAACCGCGTCCGCACAGACGGACGACAACTGGCCGGCACAGGGATACGATCCTGAAAACACGCGGTATACCGCGGAAACAGTGCCGCTACGAACTGATCCGACGGTGCTCGCAGAGGTAGACATCCCCGCGGGCCAACACGCGGACTATCTGCTGACATCTTCGGTTGCCTACCTCCACGGCGCCGAAAACGGGGTTGGCGCCGTCCACACCGAGACGGGCGAACTGCTGTGGCAGTTCAACCCGGGCGAGGGACCGGTGATCCCTGAGGGCACCGACGGGAACGAAATCCTCGCCCGAGACCGGGACGGGACCGTGTACGCTATCGATATGGACACGGGTGACCCCACCGCCGAGATCCCTGTAGGACGGGGATATGGTCTCGGATACAACGGCACGGGACAGTGGTTCGCACCCGTCTCGGGGGGCAGGATCGTCAGCGGGGAGGTCGGATCTCCAGATGTCACTTGGGACACGTCAGTAGAAGGCGTCCCGTTTCGGCCCGCAGTAACCGGTGACGATAGCCGAGTACTCGTCTCCACGGTAACGGCCCCGCCATCGAGCGTGGATCTCGACGACCCCGAGTCCGTAGATGCGGAGGGTCGACTCTACGCACTCGATGCCACGGACGGATCCGTGCTCTGGGAGTCTTCACGCGTTGGAGCCGGATTCGGATCACCAGCGATCCGGAACGGACAGGTCTACTGGGCCGGGGCAGACGGCGACATCCTCACGCATAACGTTGAGACGGGGGACAGAGTGTGGGAGTTCAAGACAAGTGGTAGCTTCCCCCGGTCGCCAGCAGTGACCACCAACGCGGTGTTGGCGGGCAATCGGGACGGGTATCTCTACGGGGTAGACGTAGACACGGGCGAACAGATCGGTCGACTCCCCGTCGGAGCGCCGATCAGCGCTCATCCGGTGGTCGTCGACGACGTCGTCTACCTCGGGACCGAGACGGGATCGGTGTACGCGTTCGAGTACGGGGGCGAAGGGCAACTGTGGGAGTTCGATGCCGGCGCGTCGGTCCGGTCGCTGGCGCCCGGCAACGACCGGGTAGTTGTTGGGACCGAGGCCGGGTACTACCTCTTGAGTGGCGACGGGCCGCCCGCAGACGGCAGTGCTGCGAGCACGACACACCAGGCGGACAGCGGTGGAGATGAGGCGCCAACTGGTGGTGACGCGGCCGATGTTCCCCAGCGTGGTCTGTTTTCGAACGGCGGTGACGAGCCGGATGCCGTTTCAAATCCGTTCAACCTGACGATGCTCGGCTTCTTGTTGTCGGTCGTCGGTATCGTTCACCAGATGTTTCAGGGGAGATAACAATGGCACGAGGACTACCAGCTGTCTGGAGTGCAATTCTCGGACTGCCTTTCGTAGCCGGCGGGTTTTACGCCGTTACGCGTGACACCTACGTTCCGGACGAAGCCGGTCTTCCGTTTATCGGATTCGGCGTGTTCGTCGTCATATTCGGGCTCTATATCCACTACGTCGCGGCACCCGAGCCGCCGACGATGCGCGAGGGAGAGGAGATAATCGAAACGCGGAACCCTGCCCAGCGAGCGGCCGCAGTCAAAACCGCGATCGGGTTTGTGCTGTTATTCGTCACAGGATATCTCCTCTTTTTCACGTACGAGCCGTATATTTACCCGATACTGACACTGATGGCCGGTCTCTATCTGTTCTCGACGGGGCTGTTCGCCTACTGGACGAACACGTTGACGACATATTACGTGACGAACCAGCGGCTGATCAAGGAGTACCGATTCATTTCGCTGGTCCGAGAGGAGCTTCCGTTCGATAAGGTTCGTGGCGTCGAAGAGCGTCGGTCACTCTGGGAGACAATCGTCGGTCTCGGGAACGTCCGCGTGGCCTCCGGCGGGGGGCGCACGCTGGAGGTAGTCGTCCGGAACATCTACTCGCCGACGGACTTCGCAGACGAGGTCCGAAACCTCGTGTGAACCGCTCGCGGTCGGCCGCTCGTACGACTCGCCGTTCACCCGTCGCCCCAGACGTCCGATAGCGGGTGGTTCGATCGCTCGTCGTCGCCGGAGCGATCCGGCGGCGGATCGTCGTCCGCCGTGCCGGACGACCGTCCCGACCGCGACGTGCCCGTCGTCCCCGCACCCGACGAGCCGGTGGCTCCCGACCCCGCCGCACCCGACTGCGACGAGCGCGGGGCTGACGAGGCACCCCGGCCGCTCGCCGTCCCGCCCGAGGCACCCCTCCCGCCGGCGGCGACCTGATCGAACGCGGGGAGTTCGGGCTCCGACAGCCTGTCGACCTGCTCGCGGAACCACGCCGGCATATCTCCCCGCGTCCGCTCGAAGAGATCGAGGAGCGACGAGTCCGCGAGGTACGTCGCGCCGTGGTCGTCGGGGGCGCGGACGACGCGGCCGCAGGCCTGAATGACCGTCCGGAGGGCCGCGCGGCGGTACCACGCCCACTGGCCCTCCTCCAGCCGCCGCGCGACCCGCGAGTCGCTCGTGTTCAGATAGGGGGCCTTACAGACCACCTGCCACCGGCAGAGGTCCCCCGCGAGGTCGAGGGCCTCCTCCATCTTCACCGAGAGGAAGACGTCGGGGTCGTCGGTCACCTTCCAGGACTCTAGGGCTGCGTCGCGGTTCTCGCGGTCGTGTCCGCGCACGCGGTCGCCGAGGCCGAGTTGCGCGAGCCGCCGCTGGAGTTCCGACTGAATCGCGTAGGAGTGACAGTGGACGAGGCCTTTTTCGTCCCGGTGATTCGCCATAATCCGGACGAGCGTCCGCGCCACCTTGGGGAGCGTCTCCTCGCGTCGGTCGTATGTCATCTTCCCCTGCGTCACGTCGTACAGCGGGCGGTTTTCGACCGGAAACGTGTGCTCGACGTCGACGAGCGCGACGTTCGAGGGATCGAGGCCGACGCCGCGGCAGAACGCCGCCTTGTTCAGGATCGTCGCCGAGAGCAGCGCGAACGTGTTCCCGCGGTCCCAGACGGTGTGGTGGAGATACCGAGCGGGATCGAGCGGCTTGACCGTGATCGCGCCGCCCTCACCGTCGGGTTGATCGACGACCCACGTCGTCGGGCTCTCGGGGTCGCGGTAGTCGGAAACGAACCACTGAAGCTCGGAGCGGAGCTCCTGCAGGCGGTCGCGACGGGCGGCGTCCTCGGGCGTCAGTTCGGGCTTCCGGATCAGTTCGTCCTTCGCGCGCTCTGCGACGCCCGCGAGCGTCTCGGCGAACCGGGACGTCCGCTCGACGGGGTCGCCGTCGGCCGTGACGTCCGGGACCCTCACGTCGTCCCAGACGGGGACCGTTCTGGGGTTGAGGTCGACGGTCGCGTACATCTCCGCCCACTCGGCGAGCCCGTGCGCCTCGTCGATCACGACGACGTCGCGCTTGCGGAAGACGTCGGAGCCGGCGGTCTGCATGAAGTACGCGAGCGTCATCGCCGCGATCCGCCGGTTCGAGGCGATGGCGCGGTCGGAGAAGTACGGACACCGGTGCCGGACTGAGCAGTCGAAGCCGGCCTGCCGGGCGCAGGGGGCCCGATCGACCGGCGTGTCGGTCTCGCCGTTCAGGATGCAGGTGTAGTTCGACTTCCCGCGGATGACGTTCAGGTCGTCTAACAGCGGGTCCTCCGCGACGTCGTCGAGCTGGGAGACCTGCGGCGTCGTGTAGTACGCGTCGGTGGCCTCCGCGGGCGCCGTCTCCTCGACAGTCGCGGCCGCGCCCGCGATGGACCGCGCGAGGAGCGACTTCCCGCTGCCCGTCGGCGCGCGGACGAGCACGACGTCGTTCCCGGCGGCGAACGCGTCGCGGATGTCCGAGAGCGCTCGCTCCTGTGCGCCGCGGAAGCTCGGGGCCGGAAACGACGGGGGGATCCGATCGGGGTCCACGTCCGACCCTGTGCCGCTCTCGGTTAAAAACCTTCAGACGGGAGCGTCGCGTTCGTCGGTAGATTCGCGCGGTGACGGCTCACAGCGATTTCACGTCGGCGCTCGTCACGACGCGGTCGTCGGGGAGCCGCGCGATGCAGTCGTGACACAGGAAGAACTCCCCTCCGTCGTCGAGTTCGAGGGTCATTCCGCCGGTCGACTCCGCCGAGAACGACCAGAAGTCGCCGATGCCGCCGGCGATCCGCACCGACCGACCGCAGGCGTCACAGGGTTCGCTCGTCATAACCGACCTACGGACCCCGAGCCTGAAACGTCCTGCGAGACGTATCTCCATAGGTACATATCCATACCTTCTACTGCGGTAGCGACGAACTACGAGGGGAATGATCACTCCAACCGTGGAGCCGGTCGCCGGCGGGGTCTCCGACGTGCGCGTCTCCATTCGGGACGCGGTCGGGGGCGCCCTCGTCGCCCGGGATCGGGCTAACGAGGCGGAGTCATCACAGGAGATAGAACACGTATGAAGACGAACTGCGAGGGCTGTGCCGGCTGCTGCGTCGACTGGCGGCCGATCGCGGACGCGCCGTCGGATCACGAGCGGCGCGGACCGGGCGAGCCGCTCGACGACGCGTACAACTTCGTCGCCCTGACCCGCGACGAGGTCGCCCGTTTCGTCGAGCGGGGGCTGGGCGACGTTCTGACGCCGCGGCTCTGGCGCGTCGACGAGGAGACCGCTGGCGTCGTCGTCGACGGCGTCCGGGTCGCTGCGCTCGCGGGCTATCCGGCGTTCTTCGTCGGGTTCCGAAAGCCCCCGAAGCCGATCGGTCCGTTCGGGACGGCGCGCCGCTGGCTGTCGACCTGCGCGTTTCTGGACCCGGACACGCTTCAGTGTCGG
The DNA here is from genome assembly GCF_052545375.1 of Halobellus sp. GM3. Taxonomy (NCBI): domain Archaea; kingdom Methanobacteriati; phylum Methanobacteriota; class Halobacteria; order Halobacteriales; family Haloferacaceae; genus Halobellus; species Halobellus sp. GM3. The sequence goes on from NZ_JBQWLT010000006.1 coordinate 57,129, forward strand.
ATCCACGACCGCGACACGTACCCAGACGAGTGCGCGTCGTACCCCGGACACAACCTCGCGCTCGACGCCGAGACGGAGTGTGAGCGCGTCGAAGCGGAGTACGGGGGTGAGCGCCTGCTCGACGACGAGGCGGAGGGACACGACGGACTAATGCTCGGCCCGCAGGCGGTCGGCGCGAAAGTGTTCGCGTACCCGGACCCCGAGGAGCTCACTGGCATCGTCGAGCGACTGCGGCGGGGCGAACTGACCGAGACGGACCGCGCCGCGTTCGTCGGCGTGGCCGCGGGCTCGAAGCCCGGCTCGCTGTCGGTCGATGAAGAGCGCGCGGCGACGGCCACCGCGGATGTCCTCGACGCCGACTCGTGGGCCGGGCGGGCGATCCGCCAGTGGGCGGACGCCGCGGGCGACGTCGGATCGGCGGCCGACGATCACCCGTCCGGCGACGCGGTCGAGGCGTCCCGCGGCGCGCCGCAGACCCCCGGCTGGGACGACGTCGACGGAGCGTGAGCGACCCCGCTGGCGACGGAGCGTGAGCGTTCTCGTCGGCGACGAACTGGACGCAGCGAGAGAACGGTTATCCGGCTCCGGAGTCATACACCGGTATGGACGTTCTCGTCACGGGCGCGACGGGCTTCGTCGGGGGGCGCCTCGTCCCCGCGCTCCGCGCGGCCGGTCACGAGGTGACAGCGCTCGTCCGCGACGCGTCGCGGTACGAGAGCCCCGAGTCCGTTCGGGTCGTCGAGGGCGACCTCCTCGAGCCCGGGAGCTTCGATGCGGCGCTCGACGTCGACGCGGCGTACTACCTCGTTCACTCGATGCGCTCGGGGGCGGACTTCGAGGCGCGCGATCGAACCGCCGCGCGGAACTTCGCGCGCGCGGCCTCAGAGCGCGGCGTCGACCGCGTCGTCTACCTCGGCGGCCTCGGGGAGGACCGAGACCGGCTCTCCGAACACCTCCGCTCGCGGCGGGAGGTCGAGCGCCTCCTCGCCGCTGGCGAGTACGACCTCACGACGCTGCGAGCGGCGATCCTGATCGGATCGGGGTCGGCGAGCTTCGAGATGATCGTCCAGTTGGCGTCGCGGCTCCCGGTGATGGTGACGCCGCGGTGGGTCGAAACGAGGTGTCAGCCGATCTTCGTCGACGACGCGATCGAGTATCTCGTCGGCGTCCTCGACGTTCCGGAGACGGCGGGTGAGACCTACGAGATCGGCGGACCGGACGTCCTGACGTACCGGGAGATCCTGACCCGCGTCGGCGGTCATCGCGGTCGGGCGCCCGTCATCGTCCCGGTCCCGATCCTCTCGCCGAAGCTCTCCTCGCTGTGGATCGACCTCGTCACGGACGTCCCGGCCCCGGTCGCCCGGCCGCTGATCGACGGGTTGAGAAATCCCGTCGTCGTCCGCGACCACCGGATCGAATCGCTCGTTGAGGTCGATCTGACGCCCTTCGACGTGGCCGTCGAACGGGCGCTCGGAGGCGGCCCCGCGGCCGACTCTTCCCCCGAGGCCGCCGACGAAGTCGACGCTGAAGCCGGCACCGAGACCGGGGCGACGGATCGTCGGGGACCCGATACCTGATGCGCCGGTCGACGTCGCGCTCGGAGCGACGGGTCGAGCCCTACGGCGAGACGTGGGTCTATGAGAGTATCGTCGGTGCGCTCCTCGGCCTCCACCTCTCGGACCGGCAGGCGATCACCCTCCAAGTGGGACTGTTCGAGGTCGCCGTGTTGCTCCTCGCGTGGTGGTACGACCTCGGGTCGGCGGTTCTACCGGGAACAGTCGCCGTGGTCGTCGCCGCGGTGGGGAGCGTCGTGATGCGGCGGTTCGGCCGGCGGACGCGACGACTCGACCTGCCGGAGCCGTACCGCCGCCTCCTCTTCGGATCGAGCATCGAGGTCGTCCTCGGCGTCTTCGCGTTCGTCGCGCTCGTGACGTACGTGTTCGTGTTCGCCCCGCGATCCGCCGTGCCGCCGCTTTTCGAGCGGCTCTTCGGGAGCGCCGCGCCGGTCCCCGTGACGTTCCTGACGCTCTTGATCCTCTGGGACCTCTGTTACCGCATCGGCACCTCGTGGTGGGCCGCCCTCGTCGCGCTCTGGCGGTCGCGGCGGTACGCGTTCGACGCCGAGACGGTGCGTGCGCTCCGTCGGCTCGACGCGCTGAACGTCGCGTTCGCGCTGACGCAGCTCGCGATGGTCCCCTTCATCCTCGATCAGCCGGTGCTGTTGCTCGCGGTGGGGGGCCACGTCGTCGCCGTCGCTGTCGTGTCCACGGCGGCAATATGGACGCTTCGCGTCCGCGACGGACACGTACCGTCCGCGAGTACGTAGTCGGCCGGCGAGCCTTCACTCGCCCTGTAGCTGTTTGAACTGGTCGAGGAGCGCCTCTGTCGAGTCGCCGGAGTCGTACTCGATAGTACCCCGATACACCGTCCGGTCGTCCGAGAAATCCGTATCGACCGCACCGTTCTTCCGTTCACGACGTTCGTGCTCGTCGTCGTCGTATGCGCCCATCGACATGGTACAACATACCGTGTGTGGGTATCCCATATATAGATGTCGCCGGAATCGGACCCGAATCCACCCATCGGTCGGGGCCAGAGAGGCGACAGTTAAACCGGACGGCCCCCTACGGGCGCGTGTGGCACGCCCACTACGCTTTCGATACGCCCCCGGTCGCTGGACCGAAGACCGGGTAGTCGGTCAAATCTACCGCGATCTCGATCGAAATCTCGGCGCGACCCGCCGCCGTCCGTGGTTCAAACAGCCGGACCGGTACGCGGGCGAACGCTTCGAGATGGACAACGGCGACATCGCGCTTTTCATCTGGAACGACGAGGAGGCCTATTGGCTCGGCAACACCGAGACGCCGGAGGCGCTCTGGCGGACCGAGAAGTACAACTTCTCCGACGTTCCCGACGACGTCTCGCGGTGGGCCACGCGCGAACTCACCGCCCAGTTACACGACGAGAGCCCGTGGCTCGAACCGTACCCCGCGCTCTCGTGGTTCTTCCTTCCCGTCTTCCTCTCGAAGGACGGCCGCGAGACGACCAGAGCGTTCTTCGACGAGCACGCGGCCGGGTTCCCCGACGCGACGCGCGAGGAGGCACTGGAGTTCTACGAGTCGTTCCTCCGGACGCGCGTCCTCGACGAGTGGCGCGAGGTGATGGCCGGCAAACTCGGGACCTCCGAGTACCTCGACCTCACGCGGATGACCGCGACGATGGGCGAGTTCAACGTCGGCCACCTGCTCGTCGAGGCGGGCTACGAGATCGAACCGGAGATCGACGTCTCGACCGGCCACGCCATCGACTACCGCGCGGAGCGTCCCGACGGCGAAGCGGCCCTCGTGGAAGTCACCCGGCCGACGCCGACGGGACAGCGCCGGGCCGGGACGCCGGTGGCGGCCGTCCGCGACACCGCGGCGACGAAATCGGAGGGGCAACTGGAGGAACACGGCGGCGGCGTCGTCCTCTTCGTCGACTGCTCGTCGTTCCCCGACGACGAGTGGCAGTCAATCCTCGCGGAACGTCCCGAGGTACACCACCGCCCGGCCGTGGTCTTCCGACTCAGGCCGTCGGGTCGCATCGAGGGATACACGAAGGGGAGCGTCCCCATCGATATTCAGCTATCGTAGCATTCCGACTGTTTTGCGCGTCCGATCGAACGACCGCGTGCCATCGAGTGTACAGTGACTTGCAAACGGCCTTATATAGCCGACCAAACCGCCGCTCAAAAGATCGATGGGGGCCGACACCCGTCGGCCGTCCGTCCCGTTAGAAGGAGACCTGCTGCGGTCCCTCTTCGCCCGTCGCGTAGGCGTCGCGGTCGCTGTAGTAGCGCCGACCGATAGCCTCGTGGCCGAGACCGCAGAAAAGCGCCGAGTGGGCGTCGTCGGCGCTCCGGTACGTCTCCGACCCCGCACGAGCGAGTACGTCTCCGAGGCGCGCCGATCCGTTGGGGAGTTCTATCGTCTGATCGCCGTACGCCTCGATGAGGTCTTCGGTCGTGGCCGGGAACTCGTGGGCGTCGATGAGCTCACCGGTCTGGTTCAAGCGCATTGCACTCTCCCGTAGAGGCTCCGTATTCTTAATGGTTTTCTATGAGGATATATGTAGAATGCAGGATTCCTTAATGATCATTAATTGGTGGCTGGTGCCACGGATCGTGTCCCCGTCTGTGACACGGGCGAGGCTGAAATCGTGAGCGTCGCGGACACGGTGAGGAACGGCGCGCGACTGCCGGAGTCGGCGGCAAAAGAGCACTGGTGATTGTTCGCACGGGGTATCGGTGAGCGCCCACCCCTGACGGCGTTCGCCGGGAGGAGACGAGAACAACCATTATGAGACGTCGCCGCCGATTTGTCGGTGTGACACACGACCGTGACGACGCCCCGGTGGCGGACCTCCACGTTCACACGACCGCCTCCGACGGGACGCTGACGGTCCCCGAACTCGCCGAGTCGGCGCGGGCGGGCGGCGTCGACGTCGTCGCCGTGACGGACCACGATCGAATCCACCCTGAGCTCGACGCGCCCGTGAGCGACCGCGACGGCGTGACCGTGATCCGCGGGATCGAACTCCGCGTCGACGCCGGGGACCAGCGCCTCGACCTGCTCGGGTACGGCCTCGAAGCGACCGCGGGGATCGAGCGGGTGACCGAACGGATCCAGCGGAACCGGAAGCAGCGCGGGGCCGAGATCGTCGAGCGCGTGGAAGCGCGCCTCAGCGTCGACCTCGACGTGGAACTCCGCGAGGGCTTGGGGCGACCGAACATCGCCCGCGCGATCGACGAGAGCGACGCCCCCTACGATTTCGACGGCGCGTTCGCACACCTGATCGGCAACGACGGTCCCTGCTACGTCGAGCGGTACGTTCCCCCGTTTTCGGAGGGGGTCGAGGCGCTTCGAGCGTCCTGTGCCGTCGTCGCCCTCGCCCACCCGTTCCGCTACCCCGATCCGGAATCGGCGCTCGAGCGGGCCCGAGAGCTCGACGCGGTCGAGCGCTACTACCCCTACGGCGGATCGAGCGCCGAACGAGAGGACCGGGCGCTTCTCGACCGCATCGCCGGGGAGGCTGGACTCCTGTTGACGGGGGGGTCGGACGCCCACGACCGGACGCTCGGCGTCACCGGCCCGCCGCGGTCGGCGTTCGAGCCGTTCGCTGCGCGTCTGCCGGGCGTCTGACTGTCGTTCTCGGTGGCGATAGCCGGGGGCGCAGAGTTAAACCCCACGGAGACCCAAGCGTGGGTATGAAGTGCCACTACTGCGACCGGGACGCCGCCTACGCCGCGGAGAAAGACGGAATCAAGGTCGGCCTCTGTGAGCGGCACTTCCGGACGCAGGTCGAGGCACTGGCCGACTCCGAGGAGTTGGCCGCGATCCGAGAGCAGATCGACATCGATCGCGCGGAGTAGTCGACGTCGGTCGCGGCGAGCGTATTTGTCGCCGCGTATCGACGCGGCGTTGGCGACGTTATCGACGCGCCAGCGGCCGCTCACAGTCGGGACACCGCTCGTCCACGATGGTCACCTGCGCGTCGCAGTCGGGACACACCTCGCGATAGCAGGCTGGGTCGCCCATCTCGTCTTCGCTACGCGCGCGACCGACAAAGTCGTTTATGCCGCGTTGACGCGACAGCGAGGCGCTCCACTCGGCGACCGTATCGCTCCGTCGGCGCTTCGCTAGCGACGCCGCTACGCAGACAGTCGCTCGAAAGAAAACGGATTCGCGGGCGTTCGGCGGGCGATTCGAGGCGTGCGGGACGTGGGAAGTGATGTAAGCGTTCTGAACCGATCTTACATTGCGCCGCCCATACCGCCCATGCCGCCCATGCCACCCATGCCGCCGGGGGCACCGCCGGGCGCGCCGCCCTCGTCGCCGCCGTCGTCGCTGCCGCCGCCCTTGAGGTCGCCGGCTGCGATGACGTCGTCGATGCGGAGGATCATCACGGCCGCCTCGGTGGCGGACTCGATGGCCTGCGTCTTGACGCGGAGGGGTTCGACGACGCCGTCGTCCTCCATGTTGACGATCTTGCCCGTGTAGGCGTCGAGGCCCGCGGCGATGTCGCCGTCGGAGTGCGCCTTGCGGAGGTTGACGAGCGACTCGATGGGGTCGAGGCCGGCGTTCTCAGCGAGGGTGCGCGGGATGATGTCCAGCGCCTCGGTGAAGGCCTCGATCGCGAGCTGCTCGCGACCGCCGACGGAGCTCGCGAACTCGCCGAGCTCCATCGAGAGTTCGGTCTCGCTCGCGCCGCCGCCGGGCAGGACCTGTCCATCCTCCAGCGTCGTCTTCACGACGCCGAGGGAGTCCTCGATCGCGCGCTCGAGCTCGTCGACGACGTGCTCGGTGCCGCCGCGGAGGATGAGCGTGACGGACTTGGCGTCCTCGACGTCCTCGACGAAGATGCGCTCGTCGCCGCCGATGTCCTTCTGGGCGACGGAGCCGGCGAAGCCGAGGTCGTCGGCCTCGATGTCGTCGAGCGAGCCGACGACGTTGCCGCCGGTCGCGCGGGCGAGCCGCTTCAGGTCCGAGGACTTCGCGCGGCGGACCGCGAGGATGCCCTCCTTCGCGAGGTAGTGCTGGGCCATGTCGTCGATGCCGTCACCGACGAAGACGACGTCGGCGCCGACGTCGACGAGCTGGTCGACCATCTCCTGCAGCTGTTTCTCCTCTTGGTCGAGGAACTGCTGAAGCTGGTCGGGATCGGTGACGTTGACTTCGGCGTCGATCTCGGTCTCACGGACTTCGAGGGCGCCGTCGAACAGCGCGATGTTGGCGTCTTCGACGCCGTAGGGCATGTTCTCGTGGACGCGCTCTTTGTCGACGATGACGCCCTCGACGAGCTCGGAGTTGTCGATGGAGCCGCCGACGACCTTCTCGACGGAGACGTTGTCCGTGTCGATGCCGTCGTCGTCGGCGACGGCCACCACGGCGTTGACGACGAGTTCGGCGAGCAGGTCCTTCGAGGACTCCGCGCCCTTGCCCGTCATCGCCGTCTCGGCGATCTTGACGAGCGTCTCGTGGTCGTCCTCGGAGACCTCAATGGCGTTCGCCTCGAGGACCTCCTTGGCCTTCTCCGCGGCCTGACGGTACCCCTGCGCGATGGTGGTCGCGTGGACGTCCTGCTCGATGAGATCCTCGGCCTGGTCGAGGAGCTCACCCGCGACGACGACAGCCGTCGTGGTCCCGTCGCCGACCTCGTCCTCTTGGGTCTCGCTCACTTCGACGATCATGTTCGCCGCCGGGTGATCGATGTCCATCTCCTTGAGGATCGTGACGCCGTCGTTCGTTACGACGACCGAGCCGCCGGAGTCGACGAGCATCTTGTCCATTCCCTTCGGACCGAGCGTGGTCCGAACGGACTCGGCGACGGCTTTCCCCGCCGAGATGTTCATCGATTGTGCGTCTTTCCCCTGTGTGCGCTGTGAATCCTCACCCAGAATGATCATGGGCTGACCCTGCTGCATTCGCTGACTCATATACAACGTGGGATTGTTTGTGATTCTATATAAAAGTGACGTTCCCGGAACCGAAACGCGAGGGAGCGCGTGTCAAGGCACGTGTTAATCACTAACATACATTGATTTATATACTATTCCCGTACTCGGCCCGGATCCGAGGGCCCCCAGACGAGTAAAGACCTAGTAGCGGGACGGACTATCTCGCGGTGATGTCGCTGCGGGGGTTCATAGACGAGTTCGCGACCACGGACGCGGAGACGACGCTCTCGGTGGTCAACACGGCGCAGCCCCCCACGATTTCTCGGATGCTCGATTCGCTGTTCGCCAATCAGCCGGTCGCCGTCTCGGAGGTCGCTCGCGTCCTCTCGGACTCGGACGTCGTCCAACTGCACCGGGACGGACGCATCGTCGCCGAATCGAGCTTCGAGGACGTTCGCGACGCGATTCTCACGGTGAACTCCGACACCTACATCACCGGCTCTCGCTCCCTTCGCGACGTCGAAACGCCGGATGTCGTCCGCGATCTCGCGGGAACGCGGTTCCGCGTCCGCGGATACCCGGACAACGCGAAGGGGAAGCTCCTCCTGATCGAGATCTCTCGGTACATCGAGGCGGAAGCGGCCCGGCACGGACGAGGAGCGCTCCACGCCGGCTTTCAGCGACTCTCGCGAATCGCCGACGAGCGCGGCACCGACCGCGCGTACGAGGAGCTGGCTGCGACCGACCTCGACGTGCACGTATACGGCCTCGGCGACGCCTACCCCCTCGAATCGAGGGACGTGACCGTCCACGACGACGACGTCGCGGAGATCAGAAACGGGTGGTTCGTCGTCTTCGATCCGCCGCCGGACGCCGACGTCTCGGGGGCGGCGCTCGTCGCGCTCACCGACGATAACTGCGAGTGGGAGGGCGTCTGGGTCATCGACAGCGAGTCGGCAGCGCGCGTGAGGGCGTATCTCGAAGAGACGTACGGATAGCGGCGAACACCGCAGCATCCCCCTCGATCGGGCGCTATCCCGATTGCCGGACGTCGAAGCCCTGCGTGAGCTCGTTGTGCTTGCGTTCGAGGAACGAGTAGACCGCGCCGTGCGGGGCGCCGTCGAGGATCATCCCGACGGCGCGGCGAACGGCCTCGACCTCCTCGGGTTGGCCGATGACGCCGAGCGTCGTTCCCTTGATGACGACCTCCGCGCCCGTGAGCTCCTCCATCAGCTCGCGGGTCCGGCCGTCCTCGCCGATGAGTCGGCCCTTCTGTCGCTTCAGATCGTTCTTGTTTCGCGTGTGCGATTCGAGGTCGACGAGCTCGAACGTCCGAAGGTCGTTATCGAGAAGCGACAGCGCCGATTCGGGCGTGAACCCGCGGCCGATCGCGCGGACGATGTCCGGGGCGAGCATCCCGCTCACGGGGTCGCCGACGTCGTCGATCGCGACCGCGCCGGTCTCGGAGTCGATGTCGAGTCGAACCTCCGCCCGCTGTTCGATCTCGCGCATCGTCTCACCGCCCTCGCCGATGAGGACGCCGATGCGGTCCTGCGGGACCTTCACGTGTTTCATACCCGAATTATCCGACGGAACGGTTTAAGCGTTTTCAGCGTCGTCGCCCGGCGTCCCCGACGGATCTGGATCGGGATCGGTGACGAACGCGTACAGTTCGTCAGCGGTCACGCCCAGCCCCTGCCGGCGGAAGAAGGCGGCCACGTTCCGGCAGTCTCGCCGCAGGAACTCGCCGGCGTTCGGGTGGTGGACAGTCACGGCCTGCCCGAGGTCGATCACGACGAGTTCGCCGTCGTGAATGATCATATTGTACTCCGAGAGGTCGCCGTGGACGAGCCCCGCGGCGTGGAGTCGTCGCATGTACTCGCGGACGACCTCGTAAGCCGTCTCGGGGTTCTCGACGTCGACCTCGGCCAGCCGGCGCGCCCGCTCTTCGACGAGCCCGACGAGTTCCATCACGAGGACGTTTCGCTCGACGGCGATCGGTTCGGGGACGCGGACGCCGGCCTGTCGCGCGCGAGAGAGGTTCGCGAACTCCTTTTGGGTCCACGCGAGGACGATCCGCTTTTTGTCGTTGCCGATGCTCTCGAACCGCGGATCGCCTTCGAGGTACTCGCTCATCTGCCGGAAGTTCGAGGCGTTGATCCGGTAGATCTTGACGGCGACGTCGCGTTCGTCCTCGCCCTCGCTTCCGAGCGCCTCGTAGACGTTCGCCTCTTTTCCGGTCGAGATCGGGCCGCCGAAGGCGTCGATGTGACCGTCCTGTACGAGTTTGTAGATCGCCGCGAACGTGGCGTCGTCGAAGACCGACTGCTCCACTTTGAACTGATCGGCGTCCTTCAGCCGCTCGCGGAACTCGTCGAACTTCCGGTCGCGACGGCGGGCGATCCGGTCGGCCTCCGTGTCGGTGACATCGATCTCCTCCCACTCGTCGCCGGGAGCGTCGGCCTCCTCCGGAGCTAAAAAGCCGAACTCCTCGGAATCAGTCACTGGATGTGTCCTTCCTCGCGGAGCTGGTCCGCCTCGGACTTCTCGTAGCGCCAGACGACGTCGGCCTTTTCGTCCTGCCAGTCCCACGGCTCGACGAGGACGACGTCGTCCTCGCGGATCCAGATGCGCTTTTGCATCCGTCCGGGGATTCGCGCGGTGCGCTCGACGCCGTCGGCGCACCTGACTTTCACGCGGTTCGCTCCGAGCATATTCGTGACGACGGCGAACACCTCATCGTCGTCGGGCATCCGGAGGTCACGTCGTCCCCGGTTCTCGTCGTCGCTCATACGCGGCCGTTCGTCGCGCCTCGGTTTAAGTTCTGCGAGAACCGCCGTCGACGGCGCTTCGAGGCCGTCGCTCGCCGCTTCGGATCAGTGTCCCGTCGGGCTGTCGCGCGGCACTCGACACCCGTCGATCTCTCACCGACAGACGACACGCTCATACGCCAGCCGTCGGTACGGCGCGTATGGCATCCGACACGCTTCTCGTCTCCGGCGGCCGGGTCCTCCGCCCCGACGCGACGGTCGTCGACGCGGACGTGCTCGTCGACCGTGAGACCGGGCGAATCACGGACATCGGAGCGGAGCTGACGGCCGAACGCGCCGCCGACGATACCCTCGACGCCTCGGGCGGACTCGTGATGCCCGGACTGGTCAACGCGCACACGCACGTCGCGATGACGCTCCTCCGGGGGTACGCTGACGACAAGCCGCTCGACGCGTGGCTCCGCGAGGATATCTGGCCCGCAGAGGCCGAACTCACCGCCGACGACGTCCGCGCCGGAGCGGAGCTCGGCCTCGTCGAAATGATCAGATCGGGGACGACCACGTTGGCGGATATGTACTTCCACGTGCCCGAGATCGTCGAGGCGGTCGACGCGGCGGGGATGCGCGCCCGCGTCGGCCACGGCGTCGTCACCGTCGGGAAGGACGACGCGGACGCGCGCGCCGACGTCGAAGAGAGCCTCGAGGTCGCCCGCGAGTACGACGGCGCCGCGGGCGGCCGGGTTCGGACGGCCGTGATGCCGCATTCGCTGACGACCGTGGACGAGCCGCTCCTGCGTGAGGCCGCCGAAGCGGCTCGCGAAGACGGGATTCCGGTTCACTTCCACGCCAACGAGACGCGCGAGGAAGTCGCACCGATCGTCGAGGAGCGCGGCGACCGGCCGCTCGCCTACGCCGACGACCTCGGACTCCTCGCCGAGGAGAACTTCCTCGCGCACGGCGTGCACGTCGACGGAAGCGAGGTCGACCTGTTGGCCGACCGGGGTGCGGCGGTCGTTCACTGCCCGGCGTCGAACATGAAGCTCGCCTCCGGGATCGCGCCCGTGCAGAAGTACCTCGACGCCGGCGTGACGGTGGCGCTCGGCACCGACGGCGCGGCCTCGAACAACGACCTCGACCTGTTCGACGAACTCAGGGACGCCGCGATGATCGGCAAGCTCGGCGCCGACGACGCGTCGGCGGTGCCCGCGGCGGCGGCCGTGCGGATGGCGACTGAGGGCGGCGCCGAGGCGCTGTCGCTGCCGGGGGGGCGTATCGAGGTCGGCGCGGCCGCGGACCTCGCGGTCGTCGACCTCGACGCGCCGCATCTCGCGCCCGCTCACGACCTCGTCAGTCACCTCGCGTACGCCGCTCGCGGTTCCGACGTCCGCCACACTGTCTGTGACGGACGAGTGCTGATGCGCGACCGCGAGGTCGTGACGCTCGACGAGAAGGGGGTCGTCGAGACGGCCCGGCGGCGCGCAGTCGACCTCGTCGCCCGCGCGGCGTGACACTACGCGATCGACGGACTACTCGGCTCGGATGTCGACGCCGTCGTCGGTGATCGAAACCGTCAGGGAGTCGACGGCGCGCTCGTAGACGCTGGCGTGCCGGCCGTTGTCGACGTCGACGCGGACGGTCTCTTCGAGAAGCCCGGCCTCGACGAGCTTACTCGCCTCCCGGTAGACCGTCGAGAGCGGCACGCCCGATCGGTCCCTGAGTTCGCAGGCTGTTCCCGGGCGACCCGCCGCCTGTAAAAGCTCGATGCCGGTATCGCTCGCCAGTAGCGTCAGCGCGTCCGATCGCGGGAGCGTTGACTCCCTGCCGTCGACCCGGCGCGGCTCGCGGTCAGGTGTGGACATCTGCGCAGGTCGCCTATCGGAGCGGACCCTGAAAGGCTTTACCGGGGTCGACGGGGGCGGCCGAAGTAAACAACACCGTATGGCAAACAGCCGGCACTCCCGCGCCCGCGCCGACGTGCCGGACAACCGCTTCCCGGCGCGGGCTGATTCTCACGTCACGGGGGCGTTGGCCCCGGCATCGCACATAAGGGTACGGCGGCGCAGTAACGCACGTTGACGGGCGTGGATGCGGTCAGCGTCAGAGCACAGCGTGTACGCAGTCGCAAGCCAGACACAGTGGGAGGCAGTCGCGGCGATCACGTCACGAGCGCATCCCCCGCGAGGCTCGCCGCGGCGAGCCTCGCGGCCTTTTTTCCCCACCAGGTTTTTGCGCGGAGGGGTCCAGTGGACCCCTCCGTGGAAAAAGGTGGTTCGGTAGGTATTTTCCGCCCGGCGGGGTAGGTCGGTCTATGAGCACGTACCCGCCCATCGGCGAGCAACTCGACGATATTGAGTCCGCTCGCACCGAGGGGCGACGGAAGATGGACTGGGCGCTCCAACACATGCCGATCCTGCGGGAACTCCGCGAGCAGTTCCGAGAGGACCGACCGCTCGCCGGCCACACGATCGGGATGGCGATGCACGTCGAGGCGAAGACGGCGAACCTCGTCGAACTGCTCGCGCTCGGCGGCGCGGAGGTCGCGATCACGGGCTGTAACCCCCTGTCGACCCACGACGACGTGAGCGCGGCGCTCGACGCCAACGACGACATCTTCTCGTACGCGAAGCGCGGCGTCGGCGACGACGACTACTACGCCGCCATCGAGTCGGTGGTCTCCCACGAGCCGACGATCACCGTCGACGACGGGATGGACATGATCTACGCGATTCACGAGGACTACCCCGAACTCATCGACACCATCGTCGGCGGCGCCGAAGAGACGACGACGGGAATCCACCGCCTGCGCGCGATGGACGACGACGGGGAGCTCAAGTATCCGGTCTTCGCCGTCAACGACACCCCGATGAAGCGGCTCTTCGACAACGTCCACGGGACCGGCGAGTCGTCGCTCGCGACCATCGCGATGACGACGAACCTCTCGTATGCGGGCAAGAACGTCGTCGTCGCCGGCTACGGCTACTGCGGCAAGGGCGTCGCGAAGAAGGCCGCCGGCCAGAACGCGAACGTGATCGTCACCGAGGTCGAGCCGCGCCGCGCGCTGGAGGCGCACATGGAGGGCTACGACGTGATGCCGATGAACGAGGCCGCCGCGGTCGGCGACGTGTTCATCACGACAACGGGAAACCGCGATGTCATCACCCGCGAGGACTTCGGTGAAATGAAAGACGGCGTTCTGCTCGCAAACGCCGGCCACTTCGACGTGGAAATCGACCTCGGCGCGCTCTCGGAACTCGCCGTCGACGAGTACGACGCGCGCGACGGCGTCCGCGCCTACGAGCTGTCCGACGGCCGGCGGCTCAACGTCCTCGCGGAGGGACGGCTCGTCAACCTCGCCTCGCCGATCGCGCTGGGTCACCCCGTCGAGGTGATGGACCAGTCCTTCGGGATTCAGGCGGTCTGCGTCCGCGAGCTCGTCGAGCGCGGCGGCGAGTACGCCCCCGGCGTTCACGACGTCCCCGACGACCTCGACCGCGAGGTCGCAGAGATCAAACTCGAGGCGGAGGGCGTCGAGATCGACTCCCTCACTGACGAGCAGACGGAGTATCTGGGAAGCTGGAGCCACGGGACGTAACGCCACTCACACTCTCTAGGGAGCTCGATCGACTGCCCAGACCTCACTGACCCCAGGTCCACTTCGCGTCGAGGACGTACCGGTAGATCCCGCTCACGAGGATCGCCACGGCGTTGGCCGCGAGATAGAGAACCGCCCCCCGCTCGACGAGCAGATACAGCACCGCGAGCTGAATCGGGATCGCGGTGCCGCGGACGACGTTCGTCTTCAACAGCCCGTAGAGATACTCGGCGGTCCCGGTGTTCTTCGAGATCTGAAACGTCCAGGCGTTGTTGAGCACGTAGGAGAGAATAATCGTGATCTCGATCGCGAAGACGGCCCCGAGTATGTAGAAGAGCCCGCCGACGTCGACGAACAGCCACAGGAGGACCATCTGGACGCCGGCCGTGAGGGTGCCGACGATGACGAACCGGCGAAGTTGTAGCGCGAGCGGACCGCTGTGGAGGTTTCGGAGAAAACTCCGGAGCATCTATCGGTAGCCGAGCGCCTCCAGCCGAGCCTCGAGATCCTCGTCGACATCGCCCGCCTCCCGGGCCGCCTCGGCGGCCTCGCCCCGCTCGCGGAGTAACTCCGCGTGTGCGTCGACGAGCGGTCGGAACCGGTCGACGACGCGCTCTGCCTCGTCCGCGAGGTCGTCGGCGATCGTATCGCGATCGGCCGCGTCGAGATCGGCCGTACCGTTGTCGACGCCGTCGGCGACGCGGTTCACCTGCTGTGTCGGGTCGTCCGGGCGGTAATACAGCTCGTGGGTCTCTCTGTCGACGTTTCGGATGTACGTCCAGTCGCGGTCGCGGACGCTCACGAGCAGGTCGCCGTCCGAGAGCGACCGGGGAATCGGCTGGGCGGTCACCTCCTCGCCGCGGACCGTGACGGAGACGACCGGGTCGTCCGCGGGGGCGTCGCCGTCGGTCACCGCCGCCGAGAGCGACGCACCGCGCCACTCCTCGGGAGCGTCGACGCCCAGCAGGTCGGTGACCGTCGGCGGGATCGCCTCCAGCCCGACCGGGCCGTCGATCCGTCGCCCCTCGGCGCCGGGAACGTCGACGATCAGCGGGACGCGGATCAGCTCGTCGTACAGCTTCGGGTAGTGTGCGAGGTGGCCGTGTTCCTGGAACTCCTCGCCGTGGTCACCCGCGAGGATGACGGCCGTCTCGTCGTCGAGTCCGTTCGCGGAGAGGTCCTCCAACAGCCGGCCGATACTGGCGTCGACCTGTCGGGCGGCCGCCTGATACAGCGTGCGGAGGTCAGAGAGGGTCCGATCGCCGACCTCCCAGCCGAGTCCGGTCCGCGCGTGTGCGCGGAGCATCCGGTGAGTTCCGATGAGGCCCGAGGAGACCTCCCGGATGTACCGGGGTGCGGGAACGTACGGGGTGTGAGTGTCCATGTAGTGGACCCACAGGAAAAACGGCCCCTCGGCGTCTTCGAGGAACGCCGACGCGGCGTGCTCGACGTCGAACATGCGCGAGGTGTCCAGAAACGGGCGATCGTCGACGTTGCCGGCGAGTCGAGAGCGGATCCGCCTGATCGGCGACGCCGCGAGCTGGAGCCACGCCTCGACGGTCGGGTGCGTCGCGAGGTACCGGCTGTACAGGCTCGACCCGACGCTGGCGACGAACGGCTCGAACGCGTCGAAGCCGTCGTCGTAGCCCCAGTGGGAGGTGAGAAACCCGTTTGCGGCGTTGAACCCGCCCGTCGCGAATCCGGCCCCAGCGAGCGTCTCCGCGAGCGTCGGAACGCCGTCGACGCCGATCTCCCCCGAATCGGCGAACACCGGTCTGGACGCCAGAATCGACGGAAACGAAAACGGCGTCCAGTTCCCGTTCGCGAACGCCCGCTCGAACACCGCGCCGCGCTCGGCCAGACCGTCCATCACCGGCGTGTGGCGTTGCTCGTCGTACGCGCCGATCGCGTCGGCCCGCAGTGAATCGACCGTGACGAGAACGACGTTCGAAACTTCGGTGTCTGCGTTCATAGGTGTGAGCGAGAGCGCCTCCGATCGGTGCTGACAGCACACGGCGGAAGTATGTACTACCCGACTGATGGGATGTGGTACATATATACTCCCGGATTTGTTACGGGGTCGAGGCTTCCCCCCGAACCCGCGACGCCGAGCGCGTTTCGGCTCGGTGTCGTCCCGTTTAAGGTCCCCTCTCACCGAGTGACGGATATGTCCTCGAACCGGAAGGGCGACCGCCGCGAACGGGAGCTCGTCAACCGCCTCGACGAGGCCGGGTTCGCGGTGATGCGAGCCCCCGCCTCCGGCTCCGCGACGGAACGAGAGCTTCCGGACGTGCTCGCCGGCGACGGCGACGTCTTCTACGCCATCGAGGCGAAATCCAGTTCGGGCCGACCGATCTACCTCTCCGGCGAGGAGGTCGAGGCGCTGATCTACTTCGCGCGGAACTTCGGCGCGAAGGCGCGCATCGCCGTCCGGTTCGATCGGGAGGCGTGGTACTTCTTCCACCCGGGCGACCTCCACGTGACCGACGGCGGGAACTACCGGGTCAAAAAGGAGACCGCGCTCGCGGAGGGCGAGGGCTTCGACTCGTTCGTCGGCGGGCCGGCGCAGTCGCGGCTGACCGACGTCGGTGACGACGCCGGGTGATCAGCGACCAGTCGGCGTCTCCCGATCGGCTCGGTCCTCGCGATGGCTGTGCTCGGGCGGACCCGATCGGTCGGGGACCAGACGAGACGCCGGGAACAGGTATCGGGGCGCTGCGGCAGCGCCCGCGAGCACCTCGTCGGGGTCGACGCCCGCCGGCAACGCGTCCACGTAGACGGCCGCGAACACAGGCTCGTGGTCGCCGTAGTTCGCGTTCGTCCGGTAGTCGGCGACGAGACGGCCGTCCGCGGTTCGGACGTCGTCGGCGCGCTCGGGTACCCGGTCGACCACGACGAGGAGCGCGCCGGTCTCGCGGTCGCGGACGCGCTCCCCACGCTCGTGGTCGTGACGGTCACACAGCGCCGGACTGCGGTCGCCGATCGGTTCGAACGTCGGGTCGCCGCAGACGGCGCAGACGCGCTCGCGCTCGTCGGGGGCGGGCAGCAGCCCTCGGGCGATCTCGGCGGCGACGCGCCGGCGGTGTTTGCAGCGCGCGCCGCGGATCGCGCTGTCCGGACAGGTGCAACGCGACCGCTCGACGTCGACGACGTACGTCCCGCCCTCGCTTTCGACCACGTAGCGGCCGTCGCGGAGCGGCCGGACGAGCATCGGCTCCGCGCGGGCGCGGTGTGCCCGACCCACGTACCCGTCGGCAGGAAGCGTCGTCTTCCGTCGAGAGCCCCTGCGCCGAGCCGGCGGCTGTCGCGAGCGGTGACCGGCTCCCGATCGGTCGTCGGCGGTCGTTGCTCCCGGCGTGGAATCGTTTCGAGTGGGCGTCATCGTGTACTCGCCGCCAAGCGTGTCGACGGCTCCGTATGACGGTACGTTCCGCACGTCCCTAAACCCTCGTTTCGGGTGGAGATCGGGGCTTTGGGTCGCATCGAAGCCCTTTTAGAATGTCCTGCGGAAGGCGCAGGTATGGATATCGACGCGGAGATGCGCCGGAAGATCATCGTCTCTATCGTCTCTGTCGGCGCGTTCTTCGCCGTGTTCCTCGGGATCGGCGCCACCTACGGTCCCGACCTCGGCGAGACCGGCGGGCTCGCGCTCGTCGGCGCGATCGCGCTGTTTATCCTCGTGATGGCCGCCGTCGGCGTGATCCTGCAGGACTAGTCTCTCCGGGCGACGCAGCCGATTCTCGACCCGCGTCGCGTCCTCTCCGTCGGCAGCCACGCCCGCACTCCGTCAGCGACGCTCGCGCTCCGGTATCGCTTACTCCGCGTCGGCGGTCTCTCGCCAGTCGCGGACGTCGCCGGCGTCCCGCACCGCGTCCGTGTAGTACGACAGCGGGTGCGAGATCGTCTCGCAGCGCTCGTCGGGGTCGACGCAGTCGCCGTAGGCTTTCATCGTCGAACACGACGGCGGCGGGTACTGCGTCCCGTCGCCGTCGGCGAGGTACTCCACGCGCGTTTCGAGTCGATCGGACTGCTCACCGCCGCTGTCGAGCAGCGTCGTCACGTCGGCGGCGTCCATCCCGAGCGCGACGAGGAACGAGACGAGCGAGAACTCGCTGTGATCCGGCAGCGACTCGCCGCTTCGGGCCCGTTGGACCAGCGTCTTCAGACAGGGCGGAAACAGCGCCGGAACGACCGCCTCGACGCGCGACTCGCTGGCGACGTCGTGGTCGTTCAACAGCGACCGAAGCGCCGAGACGGACGGCTCGAGCGCGTCCGCGATCGCGTCGCCGCCGTCGCTACCGCGCACCTCGATCGGGAGCCCGGCGGCGACGCGCCGGTGGACGGCCGCCTCGACGATCCGCGTCAGCTCGTCGTCGGTGACGCTGACGGCGCCGCTGGCCACCTCGCGGTTGACGAGTCGCCACCGCTCGCCCCAGTCGGGGTCGGCGGTGTCGAGATACGCACCCAACTCGATCCAGTAGCGAGCCTGCGCGCGTCGGCCGCCGGCAGCGGCCCCGGCGCCGCCTCCGCCGGTTCCGCCGCTCTCGACCCCCACGCTCGACGGGCCGGTTCGTTCCGGCCGCACGGTCTCATCGAGACCGAACTCCCGGAGCACGGTCTCGCGAGTCGCCCGGCGCTGCCCGGCTTCCGGGACGTCGCCGTCGGCCTCGAAGTCCGTCCGAAACCGCTCTCGCGCCGTCGACGCCTCCGCGGCGGCGTACTTGTCGACGGCCGCGGGCGTGTCGATCAGGGAGACGAGGATCCGCGCGATCGGATACGAGAGCAGTTCAGTGCGGTCGTCCCATCGTCGGGGCTCCTCGGCGACCACGGTCCCCTCCATCAGCGCGCGCTCGACCCGTTCTGTGCCCCGCTCGACGGCCGGCGCGTCCTCGGCGATGAGCGCCGCGGGCGAGATGTCCGCCTCGCGGACGGCCTCGCGGGCCCCCTCGAAGAACGGATACCGCGCGTAGAGCGGGTCGATCGGCATCGCCTCCCCGTTTCGGGCGTCGGAGAATAAACGCGGCGATCGGTCCCGCGCGGGACCGTCGTTCTGCCGTAGATGCCGCCGACGCTCCGTAGGCGCGACCTATCCTCCCGTAAGGGGAACCTACTGCGACGTCCCCAGCGGGCGCTCGCCATACCGTATCACCTAAGGCGGCACGCGTCCTCTGCTCGCTCCGTGCCGCAGTTCGAGTATCCGTGTCCCGACTGCCGGGCCACGAACAGCCTCCACGACGCCGACTGCGAGTTCGAGGGGACGCCGTGGCCCGACGTCGAGAAGGCGTACACCGACGTCGTCGCGCGACTCACGGCCGGGCCGACCGACGAGCCCGCGCTCTACGACGCCGTCGACGGCGAGTGGGGCGCGCTCCACCGCGCGGCGCTCGAACGACTGAAGCGAGACGGGCGCGTCACGGAGGCCAACGACGTGCTCCGACTGCTCACGCCCGCGGAGTTCCGCGAGGCGGTCTCGGAGCCGACCCGCGAGCCGATGCGGACGATCTACCGGCGGGGGAGCGTGCCGGGCTGTCACGACAACGCGATTTTCGCGATGATCGCGTGGTACGAGATGGTCGGCCTCTCGTGGCGCGAAACGCGCGAGAACGTCGTCGAGTGGCTCCGCGAGAGCGGCGCGTGGTCCCGGGGCGGCTTCGAGGAGTCCTCGCCCGAGGAGCTCGTCGACGCGAAGCGACACGTCTACGAGGCGGGGTACGGCTGGAAGGAGAAGGCCGAGGCGGCAAAGCGCGTGATCGAGCGACACCGCGGGTGAGACGGGTCGGCGTCGCCGTCGCGACCGGCTGGCGTGATACGGGCGCCGCTCAGTCCGACTGGATGCGCGGCGCGAGCATGTACGTGACGTTGCCCTGCCCCTCGGCGACCGCGTAGTGGATCTTCACCGGGAACTCCTCGCCGAGTTCGATGGTGACCTCCGCGTCCTTCGGGATGGCCTTGTTCATATCCTTCAGGTAATCGAGCGAGAACAGCGAGTCGGCGGCGCCGGCGGTGAGCGCGATGAGGTCGTCGGCGTCGAGCTCGAAGTCGACGTCGTCGGTATCCCCCTCCGCTTGGATGTGGAACGCCTCCTCGGTGGCGTCGACGCGGAGGCGGACGTGATCGGAGACCATGTCGGCGGCCTTGATCCCGCGGTCCAACTGCGCGCCCTCGAGGACGATTTCCGCGGACAGATCGAGGTCGGGGATGTCGGGCTCCTGTCGGATCGAGTCGGGGTCGATGAGCGCGAGCGTCGAGGAGAGGCCGTCCATCCGGATGTTGAGTTTCCGCGTCTCCTCGTCGAGTTCGAGCTCGACGAGCTGATCGCCGCTGGCCATCCCCACGAAATCCTCGAGCTTCGCGAGGTTGACGCCGATGACCCCCCCGTCGGCCTCGTAGGACTCGAACGCGGCGGCGTCGAGCGACAGATCGACCATCCCGACGTTCGCGGGATCGACGGCGCGGATCGACAGCTCGTCCTCGTTCAGACGGATCTTGCACTCGTCCACCAGCACGCTCACCGAGTCGAGCGCGTCCTGGAGCGTAGACGCGCTCACGATGGCCTTGAACATACGGACGCTGGTACGACAGCGGGCTTAAAAATACTGGTCCTTCTTCTTCGCGCGCGCGTCGTGCGAAACCGTCACGGGACGGCTGTCCGGGACCATCGGACTTCCCGGATGACAGTCCGGGACGACCGGGCTTCCGGGACGCGTCCTTACCGAGACGACGATATATATCTCCGCGCCGCGTACGACCGCTATGCGCGAACTCGTCTTCGCCCTCGAATACGAACCCGGCTGCAACAGGGTAGCGGACACGCTCTCTGAGCACCCCGAGGCCCGGATTCGCTCCCTCTCGCTGCACGCGACTTCCGAGCGCCTCTGGCGCGTCGACCACGTCACGGGGACGCCCGAGTCGCTCTCGGCGGTCGAGACCGCGGTACTCGACAGCGACTACTACGCGGACTGCCTCGCGACCGAGCACTGCGGCGCGACCCAGTCGACGGAGGTCCTCGACCACACCGACGAGACGCTCGTGCTCTACTCCTACTGGGAGCGGACTCCCACGTGCGCGTCCGTGCCGCACATCGCGCTGGATCACCTCGGCGACGGCGTGCTGTTCGACACGCGCAACGAGGGCCGACACTACACGTGGCGCATCATCCACTCCGGCACCGGTGACGTCGCGGCGTTCTTCGAGGAACTGGAGGGCGCCGTCGGCGAGTGCGCCCGACTGGAGGTCCTCAGAACGGCGAGCGCGTCGCGTTCGGGGTCCTCGGGAGAGGAGGCGAACGCGCTCTCGCCCGAGCAGGAGGCGGCGCTCCGAGCGGCCGTCGAGCACGGCTACTACGAGTCGCCGCGCGAGATCGACGTCGGCGGGCTCGCGGCCCACCTCGACGTGCCGCGGTCGACGCTCACGTACCGGCTCCGGCGGGCCGAGGAGATTCTGGCCAAGCGGTACGTCGACGACGGACGCGTGACGGGCGCGCCGTCGATTCCGCTGTAGCCCCGGTCCGCGCCTCGATCAGCGCCCCGAGAAGCCCACCGTAGTTGGAATATTCCAACGAACATTTATCGAACTACTCCCCCTAGCCACACTCAATGGACGACGAGTCTCCGTCGGGTCGAGCGAGTGGCAACGGGGAGCGAGCAGAGCTGACCGCTCGTCTCAGCGTCCCGGAGATGGACTGCCCCTCGTGTGCGAAGAAGGTGGACAAGAGCCTCCAGCGCGTCGAGGGCGTCGCCGACGTCTCGCTCCGACCGGTCACCGGCACCGCGACGGTGAGCTACGATCCCGATCGGACGACGGAGGCCGCCGTCGTCGAAGCAGTCGAAAACGCGGGCTATGAGGTCGTCTCCGACGAGTCGATCGACGGGTCGGCCGCGAGTCCCGCGCCGCACGGAACCGCCGCGGCGAGCGGGTCCGACGCGACAGGCGGCTCTGCGGCCCACGCACACGCTGCGAGCAGCGTCGCCCCGCCGGCGGCGGTGTGGACGAGCCCCCGCGCGAAGAAGACGTGGCTCGGCGCGGCGTTCGTCGTCGCCGGCCTCCTCGTCGAGTTCGTCCTGACGGCCCAGAACGTCGCCGTCGCGAGCGTCCTGGGCCGCGGCCTCTCGGTCGCGGACGTCCTGTTCCTCGGAGCGGTTCTCGGGAGCGGCCTGCCGGTCGTTCGGGACGGGTACTACTCGGCGCGGAACCGGAGTCTCGACATCGACCTCCTGATGGGTACCGCCATCCTCGCCGCGACCGGAATCGGCTACTTCGTCGAGGCCGCGACGCTGGCGGTCCTGTTCAGCGTCGCCGAACTGCTGGAGGACTACTCGATGGACAGAGCGCGCGACTCCCTGCGGGAGCTGATGGAGCTCTCGCCCGACGAGGCGACCGTTCGGCGGGACGGCGCCGAGGAGACGATTCCAGCCGAGGACGTCGCCGTCGGCGAGACGGTGATCGTGCGTCCGGGCGAGAAGATCCCCCTCGACGGAATCGTCCGCGAGGGCGAGAGCGCGGTCGACGAGTCGCCGATCACCGGCGAGAGCGTCCCCGTCGACAAGGCGGCGGGCGCGGAGGTGTACGCCGGCGCGATCAACACCGAGGGCTACCTCGAGGTCGAAGTCACGTCGGTCGCGGGCGACTCGACGCTCTCGCGGATCATCGAGATGGTGCAGGGCGCACAGGAGAAACAGACAGAGAGAGAGCAGTTCGTCGACCGCTTCGCGGGGTACTACACGCCGGTCATCGTCGTGCTGGCGATCCTGACGACCGCGGTTCCCCCGCTTTTGATCAGCCGGCCGTTCTCCGTCGGCGTCGCCGGCTACGCGATCACGTTCGCCGGCGATTGGGGGACGTGGTTCGTCCGCGGTCTCACCCTGCTCGTGATCGCCTGCCCCTGCGCGTTCGTCATCTCGACGCCGGTCTCGGTGGTCTCGGGGATCACGAGCGCCGCGAAGAACGGCGTCCTCATCAAGGGCGGCAACCACCTCGAGGCGATGGGCGACGTCGACGTCGTCGCCTTCGACAAGACCGGGACGCTCACGAGGGGCGAACTGGCCGTCACCGACGTCGTCCCGCTCGGCGGCCGCAGCGAGCGCGACGTCCTCCGGTACGCCGCCGGACTCGAACGGCGGAGCGAGCACCCGATCGCCGCCGCGATCCTGGCCCGCAGCGAGGCCGCCGGCGTCGCGGACGTTCCGGAGCCGTCCGCCTTCGAGAGCGTCACCGGGAAGGGCGTCCGCGCGACGATCGACGGCGAGACGCTCTACGCGGGGAAGCCGGCGCTGTTCGAGGAACTCGGCTTCGACCTCGCGACGTCTCGACACCGCACCGACGGCGGGCTGGTGTCCGGCCGAGCGGCTGGAGAGGACCTCCCCGACGCGCTGGCCGAACTGGAGCGCGAGGGCAAGACGGTCGTCCTCGTCGGGACCGACTCGGCGCTCATCGGGCTCGTCGCGATCGCCGACGAGGTCCGTCCGGGCGCCGCGCGGACCGTCGAGCGCCTCCGCGAACGCGGCGTGGAAGCGGTGATGCTGACCGGCGACAACGAGGGGACGGCGCGCGCCATCGCCGAGGCGGTCGGCGTCGACGACTACCGCGCGGAACTCCTCCCTGAGCAGAAGGTCGCGGCGGTCGAGGAACTCCGATCGACTCACGGCGGGGTGGCGATGGTCGGTGACGGCATCAACGACGCCCCCGCGCTGGCGAGCGCGGACGTCGGTATCGCGATGGGTGCGGCGGGGACCGACACGGCGCTCGAAACGGCCGACATCGCGCTGATGGGCGACGACATCGGGAAGATCCCCTACCTGTACGCGCTGTCGCACACGGCCAACGGCGTCATCCGTCAGAACATCTGGGCCAGCCTCGGCGTGAAGGCCGTGCTCGCGCTCGGCGTCCCGCTGGGCTTGGTCAGCGTCGCGCTCGCCGTCGTCGTCGGCGATATGGGGATGAGCCTCGGCGTGACGGGCAACGCGATGCGGCTGGCGCGGATCGATCCCGAACGGTTCTCCTGACGCCACGCCTCACCCGCTGAAAGCTTATCACGCCCGCGCCGGAACGCACCGATTGCGATATGATCCGCGCCGCCCTCGCCGCCCGGCCCCTCCAGACGCTCAAGTTCGCCGTCGCCCTCGCCGTCCTCGTCTTCGGCGGCCTCGGGCTCTTCGGCGTCCTCCCCCACCAGCAGCTCACGGCCCTCCTCTGGTTCCCGGTCGTCGCGGTCGCGCTCGCGCTCGTCGTCGTCGGAGAGACGCTCGTCGCGGGGTACCGGGCGGTTCGGTCCGACGACCCGCTGGCCGTCCAGAGCGTAGTCCGCCCGGCCTACACGCTCGTTCGGGCGGTCGAAGCCGCCGCGGCGGTCCTCACGCTCGCGGGTATCGCGGGAGCCATCGCGATGGTTCCCGACGGCCCGATGGCCGGCCCGGGCGCGATCGGGCTCCTGTTCATCGTGGTCGCGTTCGGCCTCCCCGCCGTCGTCGGGGTGCTCGTCCGCACCACCGTGGAGTTCTACTCTGAGTTCGTCTCCGGTGGCGGGCCCGCCGGCGACGCCGCGTCGAACTGACGGCCATCCGATGTGCCTTTCCCGGTCGGCCCCCTGCAGAAACGTATGAACGCGAATTCGACGGTGGGTCCCGCACGGGACGGCGGACGGGATCCGGTGGGAGACGCATGACGGGTCGCGACGAGTACTACAACCGCGCGAAGCAAGAGGGCTACCGGGCTCGGTCGGCGTACAAGCTGAAGCAACTCGACCGAGAGGCGGGCCTGTTCGGCCCCGGCAACACCGTCGTCGACCTCGGGGCCGCCCCCGGCGGGTGGCTGCAGGTCGCTTCGGAGGCCGTCGGCGAAACGGGCACCGTCGTCGGCGTCGACTTCCAGCGCATCCGCGACATCGACGCCGCGAACGTCGAGACGATCCGCGGGGACATGACCGACGAGGAGACCAAATCCGAGCTCCGAGAACGGATCGGCGAGGAGGGCGCGGACGTCGTCATCTCCGACATGGCGCCGAACATGACCGGCGAGTACTCGGTCGATCACGCCCGCTCGGTCCACCTCGCTCGGCAGGCCTTCGAGGTGGCACTCGACCTACTGCCGGCCGGCGGCGACTTCGTCGCGAAGGTGTTCGACGGTCGCGACCTCGAAGAGCTCCGAAGCGACGTCGAAGCGGAGTTCGAGTACGTCCGTTCGATCCGCCCCGACGCCTCGCGGGACTCCTCCTCGGAGCTGTATCTGGTGGGCAAACACCGCGTTACGGCACCGGTTCGCGAGGGCGACGAACTCGACGTCGTCGTCGACGACGTCGGCAGCGAGGGCGACGGCGTCGTCAAGATCGACGGGTACGCGCTCTTCGTTCCGGAAACGGAGACGGGCGATTCAGTGCGCGTCCGGGTCACCGACGTGAAGTCGAACTTCGGCTTCGCCGAGGTCGTCGACGGGGACGAAGCCTAATATTCTCACCCCGTGGGAAGGCCTCTCTTCCCGAGCGGCCGTGATATTCCTCTGAGAATACCGATCGGTCGGCCGTTTACGTCTCGACCCCTCAGTCGGTCGCCCAGGCGTTCTCCTCGCGGTCGATCTCGGACCCGCCAAAGAACGCGACCACGGCGTAGACGAACGGCGTGTCGACGAGCGCGATGAGCAGTTTCAGGAGGTACTGGCCGACGATCAGTCCGAGGATCACCGAGACCGGGAGGACGTCGCCGAAGCCGAGCAGCCGCGGGGCGACGTAGAACGCGACGCCGACGAAGAGCACCGTATCGATCGCTTGACTCGTCGCCGTCGAGACGATGTTTCGGAGCCACAGCATCGACGACCCGGTCGCATCGCGGATGCGGTGGAAGACGAGCACGTCCCAGTTCTGGCTGACGAGATACGCGAGCAGGCTGCCGAGGACGATGTTCGTACCCGGCGCGAGCACCGCGCGGTACTGTCCGGCCGCCTCGGGGTTCGCCGCCGGCGCGAGTATCGTACTCCAGACGAGCGCGAGGAGGACGAAGTTCATCGCGAAGCCGACGTTGACCATCACCTGCGCCGCGCGGCGGCCGTAGAGCTCCGAGTAGCAGTCCGACGCGAAGAACGTCAGCGCGTACGCCAGCGCTGCTCCGGGGAGGATGATACTCGCGCCCGTAACGGGCAACTCGACCGGGAGATCGAACGCGAGCAGCTTCGAGGCCGTCAACTGCGCCGTCGTCAGCGCGGTGACGAAGAGCGCCACGAGCGCGATCCGGCCGGCCTGCGAGCGCGTCTCACTCATCGTCGAGCCGCCCGTGTCGCGAGTCGATCTCGTCCAGTACGTCCAGCGTCTTCCTGATCGACGCGCGGACCGCGTCGCTCCGGTTGACGAACTTCCCGTCGTCCCCGACGTGCTCGTCGAGGTCGGTGAGGAGCTCCTCGGGGATCTCCACGCTTATTTTGGGCATATTCGGAGATTCTCTCGCGAATATTTATGCGTTCGCTCTCGCGACGTCGGTTCTCGAAGAGACACGGTCGACGACCGATGTGCCGCCCCAGTAGCCACAGCAGCCGAACGCCGCAGCGTCGAACGCAATTAACGCGTGAACGAACGTCGCCACCGCAGAATCGTTGTAGCGGTCTTCCGGTCTCGGAGGACCGCGGTCATCGCGGCGCGGGAACACAAGCCCACATCACACGTCCGCGCCGCGAGCGGGCGAGAGATCCCGTCGGCCACCGAGGGTGAGCACGAACAGGACGCCGAGGCCGATGCCGTAGGCGACCATCAGCGGGATCGTCACGAGGAACATCGTCAGGACGTCCGCGGGGGTGAACACCGCCGCGAAGGCGAGGACGCCGACGGTCACCTCCCGCCAGCGCCCCCGCATCGTCCGATAGCCGACGCCGGTGCTGTTGAGCAAGATCATCAGGATCGGCACGTCGGCGAGGAGGCCGATCCCCGCGGTGGTGAAGAAGATGAGCCAGAAGAAGTTGGTGATGCGGTAGGCGATCACCATGTTCGCCAACACGGCGTCGTTGACCAGCCACGAGATGACCGTCGGCGCAATCGTCGTGTAGCCGAGGACGAACCCGCCGAGCAGGCCGACCGCCAGCGTCCCGGTCCAGACGAACACCGCGCGTCGGCGGTGCCGGACGATGTCTCGCTCTCTGAGCGCCGGCCACGCGTAGTACGCGAGAAGCGGCGCGGTCACGATGGCGGCGACGATCGTCGAGAACTTCACCTCGAACACGAGCGCCTCCATCGGGTGGAGGGCGACGACGTTGAGGACCTCGTCGGGCGTCACCTGCGCCGGCAGCCGACTGAGGAAGTCCTCGTAGACGCGCTTGATCCCGCCGGTGTACAGCCAGCCGAACGTGCCGGCGAGCACGAGCATAAAGACCCCGACGAGACGGAACGCGTTCGAGGTGACCGATTCGAGGATGAACTGGAGGTCCGTGTAGTAGCCGCCGATGTCGTCTTCCTCGTCGGCGATCGCGACGGTGCCGTCGGCGTCGTCGCCGCCTGTGCCGTCGTCCGCCGCAGGGGACGCGTCACTGTCCCCTCTGAACGCGTCGAAGAACGCGTTTCCGGCGCGTGTGGCCCGATCGCCGATCGATCCCGTCGCCGATCGCCCCCCGGCGGCGCTCTGGGACCCGCTACCGGATGCGTCCGATTCGGCGGCGTCCTCGCTACCGCCCTCGGTGTCTTCGCCGTCCCCTGCCGCGGCGTCGACCGCGTCGAAGCGGTCGACGATCGTTCGCGCCTTCTCCTTCTCGCCGGCGTCGAGGGCGTCGCCCGCGGCGGCCATCACCTCGTCCTCGCTCATCGACTCGAACACCTCCGGGGGAGCGGCGCGGACGCCGGCCGCGTCGAGGTCCGCGAGGTCGATCGCACTGGGATCGCCCACGCCGGCCTCGACGATCGCGAGGTCGTCGAGGTCATAGTAGACGAAGTACCCGACGGCGACGACCGCGCCGGCGAGCGCGGCGAGGAGGGCGTACCCGCCGAGCACGGCGAGCGACGACGGCGCGTAGACGACGTAATCGCTGCCGATCATCGCCAGCGCGTCGTTGACGTAGCCGACGCCGCCGTACTCGAAGAACGCGTAGACGAGCGCGCCGCCGAGCACGCCGACGCCGGCGATGGCGTTCCAGTGCGCCCGGACGCTCGCTTTCACGTCCATCTTCTCGCTCCCGCGGCGAGCGGTGGTCACGACTTTTGCGAGATAGAGGCTGACCCCGTAGAGCGCCAGCACCGGGATCGCCCACATAATCTGCGTGAACGGGTCCGGCGGGGTGAACATCGCGCCGACGGCGAAGACGCCGACGACGGCGTGGCGCCACTTGTCGCGGAACGTCTCGTAGGGGACGATCTCGGCGTACGACAGACCGGTCATCACGAGCGGAAGCTGGCTCGCGAGGCCGAACGACGCGGTGAGCAGGAAGATGAACTGCGCCCACTTGACGATGGAGTACGTCGGCGAGAAGCCCGCCGCGATGGCGTTCTGCGCGAGGAAGGCGAACGTGAACGGGAAGAAGACGAAGTAGCCGTAGGCGACTCCGAGGACGAAGAGCGTCGCCATCGCGAGGAGGATCAACGCGAGCTGCCAGACCGGAACCGGCGAGCTGGGCCACAGCCCGCGCTCTTTCAGCGCGTCGCGGGAGAAGTAGATAAACGCCGGAAGGGCGAGGACGACGCCGACGACGAGCCCGATCTTCGCCTGCAACAGGATGACGTCGAACGGCGTCTGCGCGATGATCGACACCTCGCCGTCGACCTGCGCGGACATCTGCGCTCGCGTGATCCGCTTGAGAAAGTCCCAGATGTAGAGCCGGAGAGCGTAGAACGTGCCGAGAAAGCCGACCAAAAAGAAGATGAACACCTTCTGGAGGTCCTTCTGCGCGGCTCGAAGCATCGCGCCGGCCGTCTCGCGGCCCGCGTCGAGCGTTTCTCTGGTGTCCTCGTCGAGCGCGCTAGACATAGGTGAAGTGAGCCCGTTCGCAGTTATCAATCTTTTCGACCGGCGCCGACGCGGGCGGAGGGTTCGAATAACCGCGCGGCGACGGGTTCGACGGCCGGGCGACTGATCCCGCCGCGTGTCCGCGAAACCCTGGTTTTTTGTCTCCGCCCCGGATCTGTAAGCGAAGCTATGGGCCGATACCTGATTTCGGATCACCACTTCGGCCACTCCAACATCATCGACTACTGCGACCGACCCTTCACCTCGGTCGGCGCGATGGACAACGCGCTGCTCGATCGGCACTACGGGACTGTGGGGGTCGACGACGTGCTCGTCCACCTCGGTGACGTCGCGATGGATATGCGCGACGGCCGGACGACGATCGAGTACTTCGAGCAACTGGGCGGCGATCTCCTGATCGCCGGCAATCACGACGTCGGGCTCGACCCGGACGCCGCGCCCTTCCCGGTGCTCGACGCCTGCGTCCTCGAACGCCGCGGCCACTCGTTCTACTGTACTCACCGCCCCGAAGACGTGCCGGACGCCTGGGACGGCTGGGTGATCCACGGCCACATCCACAACAACGACCTCGAACGGTTCCCGTTTCTCGCGTACGACGACAAACGCGTGAACGTCAGCGCCGAGGTCCTCGGGTACCGGCCGATCGGCTTGGACGTTATCGCCGACCTCGTTGAGGCGGCGGCCCCCGGAGATCGCCTTCGGTTGCGAGAGGACGCAGTCGACGGAGAGGCGAATTCTCTCTAGACACACTGAACTGGACCGCTGGACCACCGGACGAGATGACGACCCGACGGTGTCGTGCGCTCTCCGATCGACGGGAGCGATCTCCGCCGGCGGAACAATGCGGAAAGGCCTATAAGAACCGGGCGGTGAATCTCTGGTGAATGGGCGACGACTCGGAGCGCGAAGCGGAGACGTCTGCGGATTCGGAGGCGTCCGCGACCGATTCTTCGACGGGCGACGACGCCGAGCGCGGCGCGTCGACCGCGAGCGGATCCGCTGCCGGCGACAGTGAGGACCCCGACACCGAATCCGGTTCCGAATCCAGTTTTGACTCGGCACCCGCTCCCGATGTCGAGACCGCCGACAGCGACGAACCCACGGAAAACGACGAATCCGTCGACGACGGGGGCGACGGATCTGAGGCGTCCCCGAGCGACGGTCCCACCGAAGACAGCGCTGACGGCGGTGCCGGTTCGGGCGGAGAAGAGTCCGAGGCCGAAGAGTCAGAATCCGAAGCCGAACAGGAGTCCGACTCCGGATCCGAATCCGAGACCGAACAGGAGTCTGAGGAGTCCGACTCCGGATCCGAATCCAAGACCGAACAGGAGTCTGAGGAGCCCGACTCCGGCGTCGCCGGCGACGACACCGACGAACTCTGGCCCGACGCGGAGACCGGACCGAGCGACGCGGTCGACGCCGACGCGGTGCCCGGAACGGACGGCGGCGCGCCGGCGAGCGTCGGCGACGCAGCCGCCGGGACCGGCGACGTCGAGTCCCCCGACCCCCTCATTGACGAGGGGATCGCGGGCGAGGGTCCCGAGAGCGACGAGGAGATGCCGCTGGCGGATCACATCGAGGAGATGGTCCGTCGGCTGGCGGTCGTCCTCGGGATCGGCGGGATCGTCACGCTGCTTTTGTACCCCGGCTCGGACCTCCTCAACTCCGCGTTCGGCTTGGATATGATCAGCTCCACGGAGGT
This sequence comes from Halobellus sp. GM3, assembly GCF_052545375.1. Classification (NCBI taxonomy): domain Archaea; kingdom Methanobacteriati; phylum Methanobacteriota; class Halobacteria; order Halobacteriales; family Haloferacaceae; genus Halobellus; species Halobellus sp. GM3. The sequence goes on from NZ_JBQWLT010000006.1 coordinate 87,553, forward strand.
CATCGACTTCCTCTGGAACAAGCACATCCCCGGCGCGCCGGAGATGGTCGATCGCCGACCGCGGCTGTACGGCCCGCTCGAACTGCTGTTGACGGAGCTGAAAGTCGCCGCGCTCGGCGGGCTCATCGTCGGTCTCCCGGCGTTCGTCTACCAGACGTACCTGTTCATGCGACCGGGGCTGTACGCGAAAGAGCGGCGGTACTACCTCGCGGCGGTGCCGACGAGCCTCGTGCTCGCGTTCGTCGGGATCTCCTTCGCGCACTTCATCGTCCTGCCGGCGATCTTCGCGTACTTCACCTCCTACACCACCGGCACGGCGGTCGTCGCGTTCGGACTCAAGGAGACGTTCAACCTCATCTTGATCCTGATGGGCTACAACGCCGTCATCTTCCAGATCCCGCTGTTCGTGATGCTGGCGATCATGATGAACCTCGTCACGCGGCGGTGGCTCGAAACCCGTCGCCTGCTCTTCTGGGGGACGTTCCTCGGACTGGCGTTCCTCGTCAGCCCCGACCCGACCGGGATGGCGCCGATCATCATCGGCGCGACGATGATCGTCCTCTTCGAGGGGACGCTGTTCGCGCTGCGGTGGACCTCGAGGGGGTCGCTGGCGCCCACCGCCGAGGGACTGGCGGCCCGCCGCCCCCACGCCGCCGTGCTCGCGGCGCTCGTCGGCTACCTCCTCAGCCCCCTGCCGGCCCCGACGGGCTATTACGGCCTTCTTCCCTCGATAGCCGTCGAGGCGCTCGCGGCTAACGACCTCGCGGTGTACACGCCCCTGATCATCGCTGGCGGCCTCGTCGGTGTGTTCGAACTCGTGTCGTTCCTCCTACGCCGCTACGGCCGCTCGCGTCGGACGCTGCGGGTCAGTCTCGCCGTCGGCAACGTCCGCCGCCCGGTGTGGCTGCTCGCCGTCGTCGTGGGCTATCTCGGCAGCCCCGATCCGGCCGTCCTCCGGTGGGCCACTGAGTTGAATCTTTACCCGGCGCTGGCCGGCGGGATCGCGGTCGGGCTGGTGCTCGGCTACGAGGCGCTTCGCCTCCTGCTCGCGTCCCGCGAAGATCGTGCGGCCTAAACTGTCGGCTGTCACCTCATAACCGGCCGAACGGCCAGAACCGAGGTCACGACGCTCCGACCCGACTATCGGCTGCCGGCGCGGCATCATACCGACTGCTGTACCTATTTATCGGCGCTCACCGGCCCGGTGTGGTGAGCACCGGTAAGAGACCACGCACTCATTCTCACTCGCCGGCGGTCGGGTAGTCGGCCTCGAAGACGTTTCCGACGACCGGGTCGCCGTCGTCTCCCCCGCCGTCGCTCGGACTGACACTTCCGGTCTGATAGCCGTGGAGGTCGAGGGTCACGTGCTCGAAGCCGAGCTCGGCGAGGCGTTCGCGCGCGGCGACGACGAAGTCGTGATTCAGCGCGGCCTCCAGTTCGTCGGCGGCGATCTCGATGCGGGCGAGGCCGTCGTGATCGCGCACGCGGAACTGCGAGAACCCCCACTCCCTGAGCACGCGCTCGGCCTTCTCGACGCGCGTGAGCCGTTCGTCCGTCACTTCCAGCCCGGTCGGGATGCGCGAGGAGAGACACGCCATCGAGGGCTTCTCGGCGACCGAGAGGCCGTAGTTGTCGGCGATCGCTCTGACCTCGTCTTTCCCGATCCCGTGCTCCAGAAGCGGCGAGCGAACGTCGAGTTCCTCGACCGCGCGCAGCCCCGGTCGGTGGCTCTCGCCGGGATCAGAGGCGTTGGTACCGTCGCAGACCGTTTCGGTTCCGAGATCGTGGGCGGCCTCGTACATCCGGCCGAGGCGCATCGTCCGGCAGTGGTAGCACCGATCGCCGTCGTTCTCGACGAAATCGGGGTTGTCGAGTTCGGAGAACTCGACGATCTCGTGGCGGATTCCGATCTCGCCCGCAACGCGGCGGGCGTCGTCGAGTTCCGCCGCCGGGAGCGTCTCGGACTTAGCTGTACAGGCCACCGCGTCGTCGCCGAGCGCGTCGTGTGCGAGCGCGGCGACGACCGCGGAATCGACGCCGCCGGAGAAGGCCACGAGGACGCCGTCGCGCTCTGCGAGGGAGTCGCGGGCGGCGGCCGCCTTCGCCTCCGTATCCGGCTCCGTGGCCCCCCTCGCGCTGTCGGAATCGGTGTCTGTCCGGACGTCCGCGTCCGTCTCGGTTCGCATACGCGCTCTACCGGGTGCAGTGGCAAAAGCGCGTTGTCGTCGGACGGCCGCCGTAGACGGCGGCGTTCGGCCTCACTCGGACTGCGGCGGCTCCGGCGGCTCGAGCCGCGAGGTCGTCGCCATCGCTTCCAAGTGCCACGACGCGTCCGGGTTACTGCCCCGCGCCGGTGGTCCCTCGGCGAACTCCGTGAAGACGAGGCGGCTCTGGTCGAGTTCGCCCCAGTCAGTGAAGCTGAAGGGATAGGCGAAGAACGTCTCATACGAGGACGAGCGGACTGTCTCGGTGATCTCGGCCGGATCCGTCGACCCCGACTCTTGGATGGCGTTCGCGATCAGCTTCACGGCGCTGTAGCCGACGCCGACGAACTGATCGGCGTATCGTTCGTGCTCTTGGTAGAACTGCTGGGCGAAGTCGAGATACGCGTCGCTCGTCGGATCGAACGGGCTCCACTCGACGATGCCGCGGAAGACGTCCTCGCCGAGAACGTCCCACCAGATGGGGGCCGGCTGCGCGACGCCGAGTGTGATCTCGGGATCGACACCGAGTTGGAACTGCCCGCTGGCGATCGGTGCCGCACCCGGCGGGTGCCCCGACGTCATCATCACGTCGGGCTCGAACTCCTGCATACGGCGGAGATACGACGTGAAATCGCTGGTCGAAACCGGCGCGACCTCTACCTGCGTTTCGACGCCGGAGAGCGGTTGGATGAACTCCTCGATGGCTTGCTGATTCGCTCGCCCCCACGCGTAATCGGCGACGATCGCCCCGATCCGCTCGTATCCTCGCTCTTGGATCAGTTCGGCGTGTGCCTGCTGGATCATATGGATCGAACCGAGGTTCATCCGGAAGGTGAAGCGGGTCCCCTCAGGGAGGAGCTCTTTGGTCCCCGGCGTGTTCACGAACTGCGGGATCTGGTTCTGCTCGGCGAGCTGTCGGAGCCGGAGCATCACGTCGCTCGACGTCATCCCCACCATTCCGACGGCTCCCTGAGACGCGAACTGCTCGAACAGATTCGCCGCCTCGCTGGGGTCACTCCCCGAGTCTCCCTCGAGGATCTCGACGGTTCGATCGAAGTCCGCGGAGTCGTTCAGTTCTTGGGCGGCGAACTGGGCTCCGGCGAGGCTGCTGCGGCCCCACGGTGCAAAGGGCCCACTCAGCCCCGCGATAGCGCCAATCGAGACGGTGTCATCGTCTCCGCCCGTCGCGCCGAGGCACCCGGAGAGAGCCAGCCCGGCCCCCACCGCACCCGCGGATCGCAGAAACCGTCGACGTGTGTTTTGATACGGCATACTCGTGTCTCTTTCGGGGCGGTCGGCGTTAATAACTGTGTCGTCGCTGTACCCGTATCGTGAGGGCCAACCGCGCGTCGGGATTTATATCGTCGGTCTCAGAAGAGTACGGTATGTATCACAGCGACACGAACGCGATACACCGGCCCTCGAAAGAGCAACTCGAGGCGATCGCCGATTCCGTTGGCCTCTCTCTGAACGAAGCGGAGCTAGCGGACTATCACGACGTGGTGAACGCGACGCTGGACGGCCTCGAACAGTTGCACGGGCTGCCGACACCGCAGTTCGGTCCCCACAAAATCGAGTACACGGACCGAGAGCCCGGGTACCGTCCGGATCCCAAGTCGAACCCGCACAACATCTGGATCACCAAGGGACGAGTCGAAGGCGCCGCCGAGGGACCGCTCGACGACAAGGAAATCGCACTGAAGGACAACGTCGCGCTAGCGGGGTACGAACTCACTGCCGGGTCCCGGGTGCTCGAGGGATTTGTCCCCCGAATCGACGCGACGGTGGTCACGCGGCTGCTCGATGCAGGTGCGACGATCACGGGGAAGCTCAACCAAGAGAGCTTCGCGTTCTCGGGGAGCGGGAGTACCAGCGACTTCGGACCGGTGACGAATCCGCGAGACGACGACCACTTGGCGGGAGGGTCTTCGAGCGGGAGCGCGGCGGCGGTCGCCGCCGGCGAGTGCGACATCGCGATCGGCGGTGACCAAGCGGGGTCGATCCGCATTCCGAGTTCGTGGTGTGGGGTCGTCGGGCTCAAACCGACGCACGGGTTGGTCCCCTACACCGGGATTCTTCCGCTGGATATGAGCCTCGATCACGCCGGACCGATCGCGACGTCTGTCGCAGACGTCGCGACGACGCTCGAAGCGATCGCCGGCGAGGACGTTTACGAAGGGCTGAAGATGGACCCGAGACAGCCCCGTGGCGTCGAGAGCGAGCCCTACGCCGATGCACTCGGAGAATCCGTCGACGGTCTCTCGGTCGGAGTCTTAGCCGAGGGGTTCGGCTGGGAGTTCTCCGACCCGGCGGTCGACGAGTGCGTCCGCGATGCGATCGACGTCCTCGCCGCAGAGGGAGCCGAGACAGAGCAAACGAGTATGGCGCTTCACAGGGCGTCGATCGCCATCTGGGAGGCGCTCGGGCTCCAAGGCGGATCGCGGATGTTCAAGGAGGCGGGGACCGGATCGAATCACAACGGGTGGCAGTGGGAGGGTCTCGTCGACGTCCTCGGGAAGGTCACCGAGGCGCGCCCCGACGATCTTCCGCCGAGCATCAAGCGAGTGCTCCTCGCAGGTGCATATCTCGACGAGGAGTACAACAACTCATACTACGCTCGCGGGCGTAACCTCGCGCTCGAATCGGAACGGCGGTTCAACAAGCTGCTGGACGAGTACGACGTGCTCGCGCTCCCGACGATGGCGTTCACCGCGTACGAGCAGCACGCGGACCAGAGCCGCGGAGAACAGCTCGCGCGGGAACCGCCGATCATCGCCAACACGTGTCTCTTCGATCTGACTGGCCACCCGGCGATCACCGTCCCCTGCGGGACCGTCGGATCGCTCCCGGTCGGCCTGATGCTCGTCGGGGCGCACTTCGACGAAGAAACGCTGATCGCCGCCGCGAACGCGTTCGAGAACGCGGTCGACTGGCAGTCGCGGTAGGCTCTCGCGAGGGCTGACCGTCGCGAGACGTTCAAACGCGGGAAACGCTACGAACCGCCCGCGGAGTGCACGCCGGACCACACAGTTCCGTCGCCGACACCCGTAACGTTTTGTCGAATGGCGAGCGAAGGCATCCTCGAATGGAGTTCGAGGCCATCCCGGGGGTCGGCGAGAAGACGGCGGCGGCGCTGTCGGAACTCGACGACGCCGAACGGGCGCTCAGAGAGGGCGACGTCGCCACGCTGGCTCGCGCGCCCGGGATCTCCGAGGGGCGGGCGGCGGCCGTCGCCCGCGGGGCGATCCGCCGCCGGCACGGCGACGGCGGCGACTTCCTCGCGACCGACCGAGCCCGGGAGATGTACGAATCGGTGCTCGGCCTGCTGCGGGCGCGGACCGTCACCGACTACGCCGCAAAGCGCGTCGCCACCTTCTACCCCACGCGGTCGGCCTCGCGGATCGAGGAGGTCCGCACCTTCGTCGAGCGGGCGACCGATCGCGATCCCGACCCCGCGGTGCTCGAGGCCCTCTCCGGCGTCGAACCGCTCGCGCCGGCGCCGACGCGCCGGGTCCGCGACCGCTGTCTCGCCACCGTCGACGCCGAGCGCTACGCCGAGGCCGAGGCGGCGTTCCCGGAGCTCTCCGTCGAGGTCGTCGACGACGCCCGCGGGCTCGCAGAGCTCGCGCGCTCCTACGCGACGGTCGTCGCGCTCGACGAGCGGTTCGCCGGCGTCGACGTCGAGGGCGACGTGCGCGTGCGGCCCGACGCCCTCGAACGCCCGGACGAGATCGTTCCCGAGCGTGTGCTCGCCTTCTTCGCGGAGAACCGCGGGCGGATCCTCGCCGCCGCGGCCGTCCACGACGCGGCGGGACTGGACCCGCCCTGCGACCTCGACGAGCTCCGGGACGCCCTCGACAGGCTGGACGACGACGGCACGGTCGTCGGCGACGCGGAGTTAGATCGGCTCGTCAACGCCGTCGACGACCTCGACGCGACGGTCGCGACCGCCGAGTCCGTCGCCAACGACCGCCTGCGCGAGGCGATCCGCGAGCGCGACGTGACCATCGAGGGCACGGACTTCCTCTCGCTGGTCGAGCAGGGCGCGCGCGTCGACTCGCTGCTCGACCGGGAACTCGACGACGAGTACGACGCCGCCGTTGCGACCGCGCGCGAGCACCTCGTCGACGCCCTCGACCTCCGGCCCGAGGAGGTCGACTTCGCCGAGCGGGCGTTCCCCGACGATCCCTCGTTCCCGGTCGAGCACGGGGAGTCGGTCGTCTCCCGGCTCCGGACGGAGCTCAAGGCCGGCAGAGACCGACGCGCGGCCCGCCTGAAACGCGAACTCGCCGCGGACCTCTCGGCGCTGCGGGAGCCGGTCGAGTCGCTCCTCGGCGACGCGCTCGAACTCGACGTCGAACTCGCCGTCTCGCGGTTCACCGACGACTTCGACTGCACGCTCCCGGAGTTCGTCGGCGGGGAATCCGGGGGGAATCGGGGATTCGAGATCGAGGGCGGGCGCTCGCCGCTGCTCGACGTCGACTTCGGAGACGTCGATTCGGTCGACTACCGGGTGTCGGGCGCGACGCTGCTGTCGGGGGTCAACTCGGGCGGGAAGACCTCGACGCTGGATCTGGTCGCGCTCGTGGTCGTGCTCGCGCAGATGGGCCTGCCCGTCCCGGCCGAGCGCGTCGAACTCGAACGATTCTCGGAGCTTCACTACTACGCGAAGACGCAGGGGACGCTCGACGCCGGCGCCTTCGAGAGCACGCTTCGGGACTTCCGTGCACTCGCCGACGGCGAGGCGAACCGGCTCGTCCTCGTCGACGAACTGGAGAGCATCACCGAACCCGGCGCGTCGGCGAAGATCGTTGCCGGGATCTTGGAGGCGCTCGACGAGCAGGCCGCGACGGCCGTCTTCGTCTCTCACTTGGCCGACGAGATCCGCGAGGCCGCGGACTTCGACGTCGCCGTCGACGGCATCCAAGCGCTCGGACTGGAAGACGGCGAACTCGTGGTGAACCGCTCGCCGGTGAAAGACCACCTCGCGCGCTCGACGCCCGAGCTGATCGTCGAGAAGCTCGCCGACGGGGACGACTCGGGGTTCTACGACCGGCTGTTGGAGAAGTTCTGACCGCTCGCTCTCGACCGGCACGCGCGGCGGGCCGTCGGAACGGTCGGGTCGCGAACAGGTCGGGTCGCGACGACCCCCATCCGTGCGACCGGGAGAGGCCCCGCGTGGCAGACCACCTCGTGGATTTTTTGCGCTGGGCTATGAGCGCCCAGTATGGTTCCCGACGATCCGCCTCGCGCCTCCGCGAGAGTCGACGCAGACGACCCGCCCGGGGACGTCGGCGACGCGACGTACGACCTGATTTACCGAGCGACTCGCGAGGCGATCTGGGACGTCCTCGGCACGGCCACGCTGATCCTCTTTTATCTCGCACTGACGGCGATCTGCCTCTCGGTCGCGGTCGGCGGGATCGGGCCGTTCCTCCGCGGGTCGGCCTCTTACGTCGCGCTGGCGGTCGGCCTCATCGCGCTCGTGGCCGGCGTCTTCGCCCTCTTCCGCGTCTATCGGCTCGTCACGGAGTGACCGCTGCGGCCCACACCGAGGCGGTGGGTGCCCGGATCTGGGGAACGGTTAAGTAGACTCCTCGTCGTGATTGAACCGATGAGGGACGACCCCGACGAGGGGATGCTGTCGTGGGACGAGACCGTCTTCCGCGACGAACGCGTCTTCGAGATCGACTACGTCCCCGAGACGTTCGAACACCGCGAGAGCCAACTGGAGAGCCTGAAGTACGCGCTCCGGCCGGCCGTCCGCGGATCGCGTCCGCTCAACACGCTGATCCGCGGGCCGCCGGGCACCGGGAAGACGACCGCGGTGCAGAAGCTCTTCAGCGAACTCGGCGCACAGAGCGGCGTGCAGACCGTCCGCGTCAACTGCCAGGTCGACTCGACGCGCTACGCCGTCTTCTCGCGCGTCTTCGAGCACCTCTTCGAGTACGAGCCCCCCTCCTCAGGCATCTCCTTCAAGAAGCTGTTCGGGCAGATCACCGACCGGCTGTCCGAAGACGACGAGGTGCTCACGGTCGCGCTCGACGACGTGAACTACCTCTTCTATGAGAACGAGGCCTCGGACACGCTCTATTCGCTCCTCCGGGCGCACGAGGCGCACGCGGGCGCGCGCATCGGTGTCGTCGTCATCTCCTCGGACCTCGCCCTCGACGTGATAGACGAACTCGACGGGCGGGTCCAGAGCGTCTTCCGGCCCGAGGAGGTGTACTTCCCGGTCTACGACGTCGACGAGATCGTCGATATCCTGCGCGAGCGCGTCCGCCGGGGCTTTCACGAGGGCGTCGTCGGCGCCCCGGAGCTCGACCGCGTGGCGGAGCTCACCGCCGAGAGCGGCGACCTGCGCGTGGGGATCGACCTGCTCCGCCGCGCCGGCCTCCACGCGGAGATGCGCGCGAGCCGAACCGTCTCCGTCGAGGACGTCGAGGCCGCCTACGAGAAGTCGAAGTACGTCCACCTCTCGCGGAGCCTCCGCGGGCTCTCCGATCGGGAGCGCGAGCTCGTCCGCGTCGTCGCCGAGCACGACGGCGAGCAGGCCGGCGCGGTGTACGAGTCGTTCCGCGAGGAGACCGGTCTCGGGTACACGCGGTACTCCGAGATCGTCAACAAGCTCGACCAGCTCGGCCTCGTGGACGCCGACTACGCCGACATCGAGGGTCGCGGTCGGTCGCGGTCGCTCTCGCTCGCGTACGACGCCGAGGCCGTGCTGGATCGACTGTAACTGCCGGCCGCGACCCCGGTCGAGAGCGGAAGCTTTGTGCCGCGCGTCGTCGAGACAACGCGTATGAAGACGACCGGCGGCACCGACGACCAGAAGCGACGCGCTGGCGAGCGCGCCGCCGAACTCGTCGAAGACGGCGACGTCGTCGGGCTCGGGACCGGCAGCACCGCCGCCTACGCGATCCGCGCGATCGGGCGCCGGGTCGCCGACGGTCTCGACGTCCGCGGCGTGCCGACGTCGTTCGATTCGCGGGCGCTCGCTCGCGAGTCCGGGATCCCGCTCCGGTCGCTCGAGGAGACCGGGGAGATCGACCTCGCCATCGACGGCGCAGACCAGATCGACACGGCGCTCCACGCGATCAAAGGCGGGGGTGCGGCCCACGCGCGCGAAAAGATCGTCGACGCCGCCGCCGACCGGTTCGTCGTCGTGGCCGATCCCTCGAAGGCCGTCGAGACGCTCGACCGGGCCGTCCCCGTGGAGGTGCTTCCGGACGCGCACACGGCCGTCGAGCGGGACGTCGCGGCGCTGGGAGGCGAGCCCGCGCTCCGCCGGGCCGAGCGCAAGGACGGGCCGGTCGTCACCGACAACGGGAACCTCGTGCTCGACTGCGAGTTCGGCCCGATCGACGACCCGAACGCGCTGGCAGCGGCGCTCTCCGGCGTCCCCGGCGTCGTCGAACACGGACTGTTCGTCGACCTCGTCGACGCCGCCTACGTGGGGACCGACGACGGCGTCGACGTCCGGCGGCGCGACCGATAATGATTACGCTCACTTTTCACCGGTGAGCGCCACCCCCGCTGGCGGCGCTCACCGGTAAGAGACGAGAGTGATCATTATGACGGGCACCCGCCGGCGAGCGCTCGGGCTACGCGTCGTTGCTATCGCAAAAAATCTGCGTCGGGTCTACCGGCCTACAGGTCGCGGGGCTGCACCGTCTTTCGGTCGTTCTGTTCGGCGCGACGGGCAGCGTCTTCGAGCAGCTCGTTCACTTCGCCATCGAGCGCGTCGTAGAAGTCGGAGGCAACGTTTTTGTCCTGGAGCGCTTCCTTGACTGCTGCTTTGACAATAAGGTCTGCCATACACGTCTCCCTATATCGGCCCTATATAAAAAGATTTTCCAAAATGCCGTCGTCTCCGTCCGTGCGTGTCGTCTACAGCGTTTCCTATGAGAATGATTTATATGCTCTGAATTCGCATTTCCCCAGTCCGTCGAATTATGGGAATCGCTCGCCCTCGCCGCGGGTTCTCGTCGAGGCTTTCCGGCGCGCGCGTCGTGAAACGACAAGTACGTGGCGCTCGTCTGTCGAGAGAACGCTATGCGCGAAGTGCTCGAAGCCGTCGCAGCGGGCGAACTCTCGCCGGCGGACGCGGAGGCGCGGCTCGCCGGCTACGTGACCACCGGTGCGGGCCGGTTCGACGCCGCCCGGGAACGGCGCCGAGGCGTCCCCGAAGGGATCCTCGCCGCGGACAAAACCCCCGACGAGGTGGCCGATCTGACGACGGCCGCACTCCGTGCAACCGGGCGGGCCCTGCTCACGCGCGTCTCCGGGGCGGACGTCGACGCTGTCTCCGAGGCCGTCGGCTCCCTCGACGCCGCGGTCGAACTGTCTCACGACGAGCGCGCGCGGACGCTCCTCGCGCGGACGGCCGAGTACGAGCCGCCGTCACTCGACGCGACGGTCGCGATCGTCACGGGCGGGACGGCGGACGCGGCGGTCGCCGGCGAGGCCGCGGCGGTCCTCGGCGCGATGGGCGCGGCCGTCGAGCGGATCGAAGACGTCGGCGTCGCCCACCTCGGCCGCGTGCTCGACCACCTCGAAACGCTCCGCGCGGCCGACGTCCTCGTCGTCGCGGCCGGCCGGGAGGGCGCGCTGCCGACCGTCGTGGCCGGGCTGGTCGACACGCCGGTCATCGGCGTCCCCGTCTCGACGGGCTACGGCCACGGCGGCGACGGCGAGGCGGCACTCGCGGGGATGCTCCAGTCCTGTACGGTCCTCTCGGTCGTCAACACCGACGCGGGCTTCGTGGCCGGCGCGCAGGCCGGGCTCGTCGCCCGCGCCGTCAGCGACGCGCGCGGCGGGGAGTGACCGCGAAGAGAGGCATCCGGTCGGACTCACGGTGAGCGCGCCGCCGGCCCGTCCGCGCCGAACCGGAAGGGCTACCTGTCTCACCGCGTACCTTCACGGCGATGAGTGAGGCCCCCGCCATCCTGTTGACCAACGACGACGGTATCGACGCGCCGGGCATCGCCGGACTCCGCACCGAACTCACCGCGCTCGGCGACGTCACCGTGGTCGCCCCGGTCGAAAACCAAAGCGGCGTGGGGAGGACTCGGAACCACACGACGGTCGTTCGCGATCACCCGTGGGGCTACTCCCTCGCCGGAACGCCCGCGGACTGCGTCGCCTACGGTCTCCGGGGGCTGGACACCGACTTCGACATCGTCGTCTCCGGCGTCAACAACGGCCCGAACGCCGGGAACTACGTCGTCGGGCGCTCCGGGACCGTCGGCGCGGGCATCGAGGCGGCGTTCCTCGGGACGCCCGCGCTCGCCGTCTCGGCGTACCACTCGACGGACTTCTTCCTCGCGCCGCCGGAGGAGTACGACTTCGAGCGCCCCGCGCGGATCGCCCGACGGCTCGTCGAGCGCGGGCTCGAGGCCGGCATCTACGAGGACGTCGACCTGCTCAACGTCAATGCGCCGGTGGACTCGCCGTCCCCGCCGGTGATGCTCACCGAGCCCTATCACGACTACGAACAGGACGTCGTGCCCGCCGACCCCGATGCGCTCGACGGCGAGTTCGGCTCCGACGGCGGCGAGCTGGCCGACGGCGAGCGGGTCGTGCACCTCCACGACCGGACGTGGCCCGGCGTGGTCGGCTGGGAGAACCCGTTCCCGGCGACCGACGAACACCGCGATCGCTACCCCGTCGGGACGGACCGGCGCGCGATGGTCGACGCCGCGGTCAGCGTGTCGCCGCTGTCCGTGGACCACGTCTCGCCCGACAGCGCCGCGCTGGCGGAGGTCGTCGAGACGATCACCGTCGAGTGAACGGGGGCCAGACGATGGCCGACGCCGACCACTACGTCTACGTCGTCGAGTGCGCCGACGGGTCGCTGTACACCGGCTACACGACCGACGTCGAGCGCCGCGTCGCCGAACACGACGCCGGCGACGGCGCGAAGTACACCCGCGGACGGACGCCGGTCGAACTCGTCCACACCGAGGCGTTCGACTCGAAGTCGGCGGCGATGTCGCGCGAGCACGAGATCAAACAGCTCTCGCGCGCGGAGAAAGTGCGACTCGTCGGGCTCGGTGGCGTCCGCGACTGACTGCGCGGCCGATCGCGCGCCGCCGGGCCCGTTCACGCCTCCGGGTGCAACCGCCGCGCCTCGTCGACGACGGCCCCAGCCAGCCCCCCGAGTCGTCGCCGGATGTCCGCGTCCGTGAGCGTCTCGCCGTCGAACGCGTCCGACGCGCCGCGGATCCCGACCTGTTCGGGCACCGTGTGACCGTGGACGCCCCGGACCGTGCTCCGCAGATGCTCAAGCGCGGGGCCGTAGGACCCGCCGCCGGCGGTCGCGACGAGGCCGACGGCCGTGTTCCGGTACTCGTCCTTCGAGCAGTAGTCGTGGAAGTTTCGGAACGTCGAGGAGTACGAGCCGTGATAGACGGGCGAGCCGATCACCACCGCCTCTGCGTCGCGGACGGTTCCCAGCAGTCGCTCGGAGTCGCCCTGCTCGTCGATGTCCGGGTGATACAGCGGGAGGTCGACCGCGCCGAGGTCGATGCACTCGGTCTCGGCGCCCAGTTCGCGCGCGGCGTCGAGGACCGCGTCGAGCGAGCGTCTGGTGGTGCTGCGTCCGCGTCGACTGCCGGAGACGGCGACGACTGTGATCATTACACGCTCTCGGACGGGGACGGCGAAAAGGACAGCGGCAGCGCGCGGCGTCGCGGATCCGGAACGACGCCCCGAGGCGGCGCCGCGTCGCCGCACCTTTTTGTTCGACGGCGGGGACCCTCACGTATGGACGCGATTTCATTCGGGACGGACGGGTGGCGCGCGACGCTCGATACGTTCACCGACGCGCGCGTGCGGGTCGTCGGGCAGGCGGTCGCCGACTACCTCGCCGACGAGGGGTACGACGACCCCGTCTTCGTCGGCTACGACGCGCGGGAGACCTCGGCTGGGTTCGCCGACTCGCTGGCCGCGGTCCTCGCCGGAAACGGCTTCGACGTCCTCCTCCCGGAGCGCGACTGCCCGACGCCGCTCGTCGCGTACGCCGTCGTCGAGCGCGGGCTCTCCGGGGCGCTGATGGTGACGGCCTCGCACAACCCCCCGGAGTACAACGGCGTGAAGTTCATCCCCTCGGACGGCGCGCCGGCGCTCCCGGAAGTGATGGACGCGGTCGGCTCCCGGCTCCGCGAGCCCGACCTCCTGCCCGAGGCCGAGCGCGGGACGGTCGAGACCGTCGACGTCGTGACGCCGCACAGAGCGCGCGCACGGGAGCTGATCGACGCGGACCTCTCGGGGCTCACGGTCGTTCACGACGCGATGCACGGCTCGGGCCGGGGCGTCACCGACGGACTGCTCCGCGCGGCGGGCGCGGAGGTCGTGAGCGTCCGCGACGAGCGCGACCCGACGTTCGGCGGGACCCCGCCGGAGCCCAGCGCCGAGAACCTCGAACCGCTCGTCGAGGCCGTCGCCGAGCACGACGCGGACCTCGGCGTGGCGAACGACGGCGACGCCGACCGCGTCGCGTTCGTGACGCCCGCCCGCGGGCACCTCGACGAGAACCTCTTTTTCGCGGCCGCCTACGACTACCTCCTCGAATCCGATTCCGGCCCGGCGATCCGGACGGTCTCGACGACGTTCCTGATCGACCGCATCGCCGAGGCCCACGGTCAGGAGGTGTTCGAGACCCCCGTCGGGTTCAAGTGGATCGCTCGGGGGATGGCCGAGCACGACGCCCTCATCGGCGGCGAGGAGTCCGGCGGCTTCTCGATCCGCGGGCACGTGCGCGAGAAGGACGGCGTGCTGATGGGGCTGCTCGGCGCCGCCGCCGCGGCCGCCGAGCCGATGGACGAGCGCGTCGACCGCCTGCGTTCCACCTACGGCGACATCGTCGCCGGCAAGATCAGTCTCGACTGCCCCGACGCCGAGAAGGCGCGCGTCATCGACGACCTCGACGGCGCGCTGCCCGCACAGGTCGCCGATCGCGACATCGCGGAGGTGGTGACGCTCGACGGCTTCAAGCTCCTCCTCGACGACGGCTCGTGGCTCCTCGTTCGGCCGTCGGGGACGGAGCCGAAGATGCGCGTCTACGCCGAGGCCGAGAGTCGAGAGCGGGTCGACGCGTTGCTGGCGGCCGGGCGGGAACTGGTCGAACCGCTCATCTGAGGACGCCGTAGAGCCGCGTGTCGTCACCGGTCTCAGCCGCGGAGGCGCGCGCGTCACCGTCGTCGGAGGGCCGAATCTCGAACCCCAGCGACTCGTAGAACGGCCGGACCTGCTCGCGGAACCGCGCGAGGACCGGCCCCGCAGAGCGCGCCGCCGCGGCGTCGACGAGCGCCGTCCCGATTCCCCGCCCCCGCCGCGAGCGGTGAACCGCGATCTGTTCGATCACGGTCGCCCCGGACCGGCGTCCATCGGCGCCGACCTCGTCGAACACGCAGACGCCGACGACGCGGTCGCTTGGGGATAATCCCGGTGGATCGGACCCCGTCGGGTCGGCGCCGTGCCGCTCGGTGACTGCGACGAGCGTGGATCCCGCCTCGACGCGGCGTCGCACCCGCTCACGGTCGAATTCGAGCATCGCAGCGTCGAGCAACCCGACGGCGTCGTCGGCATCGGACGGCCTCGACTCGCGGACGGCCTGCGTCACGTCCGAGAGATCGTCCCGTCGGGGTAAGAGGGCGGCGCTTCGCGAGCCTCGCGCGGCGGAGCAGGTCGCCGCGGGTCGTTGTAGGTCGCCGCGGGCCGCCCGCCACCCCCGGATTCGGTACTCTCAGATGCCTTGGACAGTCTCGATGGCGCCGACGGACTCGAGGGTCATCCACAGGAGGAAGACCGCGTACAGCCCCAAGAACACGTAGGCCTCGCGGTCGGTCAGTTCGAGGCCGGTGCGGGTGAAGACGATGAATACGAGCGTCGCGAACGCGAGAAAGCCCATCGTCGGAATCGCCGCGAGGAAGTTGATGGTCGCCGACCCCGCGAGGATGACGCCGACCGGGATCGCGACCAGGAGGTTGAACGTGTTGCTCCCGAGGACGTTCGTGAGGCTCGTCACGCTGTCGTCGTTCTTGGCGGCGCGGACGCTGACGAACGCGTCGGGGAGGCTCGTCGCGGCCGCGATGACGGTCAGCCCCCACAGGAAACTCGGCGTCCCGAAGATCTCCCCGAGCGAGAGCGCCGCTCGGACGATCCCTTCGACGCCGACGGCGATTACGACGAGCGCCACCGCCAGCGTCACCCACTCCCGTCGCGAGTCGACGTCGAGCGAGCGGCCGCCCGGGTGGTCGCTGGCGTCCTGCTGGTGGAGGAAGATGTAAATCCCGTACGTGGCGAGCGGGAGGATCGTCAGCGTCGGAGTCAGGATGGCGGCGCTGTTCGTCCCGCCCGGGACGTAGGTCGCGCCGAGCGCGAACACGATGAACAGCACGAGGACGCTGATGATGTAGAACTGCCCGTCCTTGAGGACGAGCGAGCGGGTCGCCTCCAGTTCCTCGCTGGACAGCGCCGACACCGCGGGGATGACGAGGAGATTGAAGATGGCGCTCCCGACGATGGCCCCGACGCCCAGCGAGAACTCGCCGTGAACCACCGTACTGATGACGATGGAACTGATCTCCGGGAAACTCGACCCGACGGCCACGACGACGGCGCCGTGGATGGCGACCGGTAGGCCGTAGTACCTGCTGAGGTGCCTCGCGGCGCGCTCGAAGTGCTCGCTCCCCTTCCAGATGACGAGCGTCCCGACGATCACGAGAACGAGGGAGGCGGCCAGTCCCGGCATTGGTCGCGTGGTAGTCCGCCCGACGTGAAAGGCGTGCCCCTCGCGTCGGCGCAGTGCGAACCGAGGCCTCGCGTACCCTACGCCCCCCCGCCCTTGATCAGCCGCAGAACTCGAATCTGCGAGGCCTCGATCGACTGGTCCTCCGGGACCGGGCGGCCGTCGACGATGACGGACACCTCGTGGGGCGAGTAGCCGACGGCGCGGACGACGTCCGCGTACGTCTCGTCGTCGCCCACCTCGACGTCCTCTTCTCCCTCGCCGACGACCTCGACGCTCACGCGCATACCCGTCGTTCGCGCGGCGGCGGTTTGCCGGTTTCGCTCGGCGGTCGCGGGTCGCAGCCCGGGGTCACTCGGGGCGCTCGATCCCGAGGACAACGCGGGTGGTTTATGAGCCACGGGGTCCCTCTCACGGGTATGAGCGAGGGCGAGGCGTCCGCGGACGTCCCGGCGGGGCGCGAGATCTGGATCGAGAAGTACCGACCCGAGACGTTCGACGACATCTACGGGCAGGAGGAGATCGTCGGTCGGCTGCGCTCCTACGTCGAGCGCGGCGACCTACCGCACCTGCTCTTCGCGGGGCCGGCAGGCGTGGGAAAGTGTGTGACTGGTGAAACACCAGTTCTCACGAATAACGGGATCGAACGGATCGATTCGGTTGTTGGTGATGTGGAGGGCTTCGGAGAGCCTGAGTCCGACTTACACATTCTCTCCATCACCGACGCGAACGAATTCGAGTACGTCAAACCGTCTCACGTCTTTGGGAAGCAAGCAGCAGAACTCCGCCGCATCGAGACACGAGACGGGAACACGTTGGAAGTTACTCCCGAGCACAAACTTCTCGTGCTTACCGAGGATGGCCTCACATGGAAAGAGGCGAGCGATGTTATCGACGGCGATCGGATCGCACGACCTCGTCAGATTCCAACGTGCTCCTATCAGGTAGAGACTGTTAGCGAATTAAACTGGCTTACGAGCGTTGACGACGAACGAATTCAGGTCCGGATCACCACCGAGTTCGCCGCCGAATTCGGCTTCTCAGACACCACGATCTCCCCCACGGAGCTCCGCTCGTTGGAGCTCGGAACCGATGCGCTCGAATCCGGCGTTCGATCGATCCAGTACGTCAATGCGAGTGGAAACCGCTCACGTCCGATTACGCCTCCGTGGCGGTTGACTCCGGAACTGGCTCGATTCGTCGGTCTCGCAGTCGCGGAAGCTCGGATCGATGGCGGTCGAATTAAATTCTACAATACCGACGAAGACCTCTGTGACGCGTTCGAGAAGACGGTACAATCCGTATTCGGTCTCGAACCCGAGCGAGGCACCCAGAAGGGTGTCCCGTACGTCGTCGTTCGATCGAAGACGCTTACGCACTTTCTCAGTGCCTCTTTCGACGTTTTCGCGAGTGCGAGTGACGGGTCTGGGATCGGATCGACGCTCGTGGTTGCCGACGATGAGAGTCGCGCAGCGTTCGTCCGAGCGATGTTCGACGGCGAAGCGTACGTCTCCGATCACGGCATTATCGAACTGACACAGAAGAACGGCGATCACATTACGCTGCTCTCGTATCTCCTTTCCACGTTCGGAATCCCGAGTCGTCGGGGAACTGTGACGAAATCCGCCACGAACGGTACCGGTATCGAACGCGAATATCACGAGTTGAAGATCTCGGGATCCCCGGCGATTCGACGGTTCGCCGGCGTAATCGGGTTTAGTATAGACCGGAAACAGCGGATAATCAAAAAACATGCCGACAAGAAATCGAACCCCAATCACGATACGATACCTCGACAGCGTGCCGCTCGACAACTGTGCGAAACGTTGAACCTCCCGGTTCAATCACTCATCTCGGATACGCGAAATCCGGATAATCCGGGACGAAGCGCCCATCAGGCCGAACTCACGGAGATCGTCGAAGCAGCGGCACAGCGTATCGAGTCCGCACAGGAGGCCCTCGTTCGAGTCGAACAGCTCTCAGCCGAACTGGACCTCGCCACTGGAACCCCGGCCAAGTGGATGAATGTGCGACGCGCGTTGGAGCCCATCGAAACCCGGCGTGAACTCTCCGCCTCGACCGGTGTTCGAAGCGATCGATTACTTGAATATGCGGACGGTCGGCGGACGCCGTACGCGTCACGAGTAACCGATCTCATCCCCGTACTCGATGGGACTGACGGGAAGTCGGCTGCGGCAAACGAACGCGAGAGCCTAGACCTCGAACGGCTCCAGCGGGAACTGTCCGCGTGTATCGACAGTCTCGACGTATCCTACGAACGCGTCGCCGAGAACACCGATATTCGTGGTGTCGATGTGAACGAACTCCTCACGAGAGACGACCACGCGCTTGGCTCGCTCGTCAGATTCGAGACGGTCGCGGAGAGAGTTCAGACGTTAGCCACCGAAATGCTCTCTCTCGACGTGATCGAACGTATTGATTCACTCTCCCGCGTTGTGGATTCGGATCTCTACTACGACGAAGTGATCGGGACCGAAACGGTTCAGGAATCGCGTCGCGTCTATGACCTCACCGTACCGTCATCTCGGAACTATGTCGCGGGGTCGGTCCCCACCGTGATGCACAACACCACCGCGGCCACCACCATCGCCCGCGAGGTCTACGGCGACGACTGGCGGAACAACTTCCTCGAACTGAACGCCTCCGACGAGCGCGGTATCGACGTCGTCAGGGATCGGATCAAGAACTTCGCGCGCTCGTCGTTCGGCGGCTACGACCACCGGATCATCTTCCTCGACGAGGCCGACAGCCTCACCGACGACGCCCAGTCGGCGCTGCGCCGGACGATGGAGCAGTTCTCCGACAACACCCGATTCATCCTCTCGTGTAACTACTCCTCGAAGATCATCGACCCGATCCAGTCGCGCTGCGCCGTCTTCCGCTTCTCGCCGCTGTCGGACGACGCGATCCGAAGCCAAGTCGTCGACATCGCCGAGGCGGAGGGGATCGAGGTCACCGAGGACGGCCTCGACGCGCTCGTGTACGCCGCCGGTGGCGACATGCGCCGCGCGATCAACTCCCTGCAGGCGGCGGCGACGACCGGCGACGTCGTCGACGAGGAAACGGTCTATCTGATCACCTCCACCGCCCGCCCCGAGGAGATCGAGGAGATGGTGCGGGCGGCGATCGACGGCGACTTCGCGTCGGCGCGGTCCCGGCTCGAAACGCTGCTCGTCGACACCGGGATGGCGGGCGGCGACATCATCGACCAGCTGCACCGCTCGGCGTGGGACTTCGATCTCGACGAGCGGACGACGATCCGGCTGATGGAGCGGATCGGCGAGGCCGACTACCGCATCACGGCGGGGGCGAACGAGCGGGTCCAACTCGAGGCGCTGCTGGCGTCGCTGGCGGCCGAAGAGTAGCGGAAACAGACGGTAGCGCGGATCCTGCACCCGGAACTGTTTTACCCGGCCGTTGGTCAACTGACGGGTAATGAGTGAACTCGAAGCGGAGTATCGGCTCGACTACTTCGAGGAGGAGGGGTTCTACCGGAAGCAGTGTCCGGTGACGGACGTCCACTTCTGGACGCGCGATCCCGACCGCGAGACCTGCGGCGAGCCGCCCGCCGACGACTACTCCTTCATCGACAACCCGGGCTTCGACGAGGAGTACTCCCTCGAGGAGATGCGCGAGGCGTTCCTCTCCTTTTTCGAGGAGCACGGCCACGAGCGCATCGCCCCGTACCCGGTCGCGGCGAACCGCTGGCGCGACGACGTCCTCCTGACGCAGGCGTCGATCTACGACTTCCAGCCCCTGGTGACGAGCGGGCAGACGCCGCCGCCGGCGAACCCGCTGTGCATCTCCCAGCCGTGCATCCGGATGCAGGACATCGACAACGTCGGCAAGACCGGCCGCCACACGATGGCCTTCGAGATGATGGCCCACCACGCGTTCAACGCCCGCGAGGAGGCCGGCGACCAGTACGCCTACTCGGGCGAGGTCTACTGGAAGGACGAGACCGTCCGCCTCTGCGATCAGTTCTTCGAGCACCTGGGCGCCGACGTCGAGGAGATCACCTACATCGAGGACCCGTGGGTCGGCGGGGGCAACGCCGGGCCGGCCTTCGAGGTCCTGTACCGCGGCGCCGAGCTGGCGACGCTCGTCTTCATGTCGATGGAGCAGGACCCCGACGGCGACTACGAGATGAAAGACGGGAACCGGTACTCGCCGATGGACACCTACATCGTCGACACCGGCTACGGACTCGAGCGGTGGACGTGGGTCTCACAGGGGACACCGACCGTCTACGAGGCGGTCTACCCGGACATGATCGAGTTCCTCAAGGCGAACGCCGGGGTGTCGCTCACCGACGAGGAGGAGGCGCTCGTCCACCGGGCGGCGAAGCTCTCGGGGTATCTCGACATCGACGAGGTCGACGACCTCACCGAGGCGCGCTCCGACGTCGCCGCGGAGCTCGACGTCGACTCCGAGGAGCTCACCGAACTGCTCCACCCGCTGGAGACGATTTACGCCATCGCCGATCACTGCCGGACGCTGGCCTATATGTTCGGCGACGAGATCGTCCCCTCGAACGTCGGCACGGGCTATCTCGCGCGGATGGTGCTGCGGCGCACGAAGCGCCTCGTCGACGACGTCGGCGTCGACGCGCCGCTCGACGAACTCGTCGATATGCAGGCCGCGCGGCTGGACTACGAGAACCGCGATACGATCCGCGACATCGTCCGCACCGAGGAGCGGAAGTACCGGGAGACGCTCGAGCGCGGCCGCCGAAAGGTCGAGAGTCTGGCCGCGGAGTACGCCGACAGCGGGGAGTCGGTCCCGGTCGAATCGCTCATCGAGCTGTACGACTCCCACGGGATCCAGCCCGAGATGGTCGCCGATATCGCCGAGGAGCGCGGCGCGAGCGTCGACGTTCCCGACGACTTCTACTCGCTGGTCGCCGAGCGCCACGAGGGCGAGGGCGCCTCGCGGGAGGCGATCGAGCGGAGCGAGCGGCTGGCTGACCTCCCCGAGACCGAGAAGCTCTACTACGACGACGCAGAGCGGACCGAGTTCGAGGCGGTCGTCCTCGACGTCATCGAGCGCGAGGGGGGCTACGACGTCGTCCTCGATCAGACGATGTTCTACCCGGAGGGCGGCGGTCAGCCGGCAGACCACGGGACGCTCTCGAACGACGACGCGACCGTGCAGGTGACGGACGTCCAGATCCGCGACGGCGTGATCCTCCACCGGACCGACGACAACCCCGGCAAGGGCGAGTTCGTCCGCGGACAACTCGACGTCGACCGCCGCCGCCGGCTGATGCGACACCACACCGCCACGCACGTCGTCGGCCACGCCGCCAGACGGGTCCTCGGCGAGCACGTCCGGCAGGCGGGCGCACAGAAGGGGACGGACCGGTCGCGGCTCGACATCCGACACTACGAGCGGATCTCCAGGGCGGAGGTCAAAGAGATCGAACTGGTGGCCAACGACCTCGTGATGCAGAACCGCTCGGTGAAAGAAGCGTGGCCCGACCGCCACGAGGCCGAGGCGGAGTACGGGTTCGACCTGTATCAGGGCGGGATCCCGCCGGGACAGAACATCAGAACGATCACCGTCGGCGACGACGTGCAGGCCTGCGGCGGCACGCACGTGAGCCGTACCGGCGACATCGGCGCGATCAAGGTCCTCACGACCGAGCCCGTCCAAGACGGCGTCGAGCGGATCGTCTTCGCCGCCGGCGACGCCGCGATCGAGGCGACGCAGGCCACAGAGGACGCGCTCTATGAGGCGGCCGAGGTACTCGACGTGACGCCCGAGGACATCCCCGAGACGGCCGAGCGCTTCTTCACCGAGTGGAAGGAGCGCGGCAAGACGATCGACCGCCTGAAGACCGAACTCGCGGAGGCCCGCGCGGCCGCCGGCGAGGACGCGATCGACATCGACGGCACGCCCGCGGTGGTCAAGCGCCTCGACGCCGACGCCGACGAGCTTCGGGCCACCGCGAACGCGCTCGTCGAGGAGGGCAGCGTGGCCGTCCTCGGCTCCGGCGCGGGCGACAGCGCCCAGTTCGTCGTCGGCGCCCCCGACGACGCCGGGATCAACGCCGGCGAGGTCGTCGGCCGGCTCGCCGCTAAAGTCGGTGGCGGGGGCGGCGGGCCGCCGGACTTCGCACAGGGAGGCGGACCGAACGTCGACGCGCTCGACGACGCGCTCGACGACGCCCCGGACATCCTGCGCGCGGTCCGCGCCTGAGACCGAGCGCGAGTGCCGCCGCGTTTACGGGTCGTGACAGCTGATCCTCGTATTATCAGGTTTCAGATATATGGTGCGAAGGACGCCTATCTCGGCGCTGTCGGGGCGGGATTCGGCATACTACACAAGACTTATCGCCGGTTATTAGATAGCTAAACTGTGTCCTCCATAGAGCGAGTCGCAGCGCAGGTCGACACCGCCGACGCGGTGTTGGTCCTTCGACCGCAGTCGGCGTCTCTCACGGACGCAGAGTGCAAGCGCTTGCTCCTCGAAGATCCCGCCGAGGCCCAGATACTCGGCATCTCCTTCTCGCAGTCGCCGTCGGGGTGGTACGACGGCTGGCGCGAGGCGCTCGGAGACGACCCCGCGGAGGCAGCGCTGATCACGACGCCGGATCTCGCCGACGCCGACCCCGCGGACGAAGACCGGTCCTTCTCGGTCGAAACCGTCGCGACGCCGTCGAATCTCACCGGCATCGGCGTCAAATCGACGCCGTATCTGAACGAGTGGGACAACGCGGTCGTCGTCGCCGACTCGCTGACGATGCTGCTGCAGTACACCGACCCACAGAGCGTCTACCGGTTTCTGCACGTGCTCACGACGCGGCTCCGGACCACCGGCGCGGCGGGGCAGTTCTACTGCGACCCCACCGTGCAGGACGATCAGACCGTCGAACTGCTCAAGACGCTGTTCGACGGCATCATCGAGTGCGAGGACGGCGACGACGGCTGGGTCGCTCACCTCCGCAGCCAGTGAGCGGAGGCGCTCTGGGTCCGGTCGCGCGCGTCGGCGTCGCCCCGGCGCTCGTCCGAGACACCTAAGCCGCTACTGCCGGTAGAACCGACGCGTATGCCAACCGCCACGAACGACGGCGTCGACATCTACTACGAGACGAGCGGCACCGACGGGGAGACCGTCGCGTTCGTCGGCGACGCGGGGTACGGGGCCTGGCAGTGGGGCTGGCAGCACGCCGCCGTCGCGGGGCCGTACCAAGCCCTCGTGACCGACCTGCGGGGCGCCGGCAGATCGGACGCGCCGCCCGGTCCGTACGCGGTCGAGTCGCTGTCCGCGGACCTCACGGCCGTCCTCTCGGCGGCCGGGGTCCGCTCGGCCCACGTCGTCGGCGCGGGCCTCGGCGGGATGGTCGCGCTGCAGACCGCACTGGACACGGCGCGCGTGAACAGCCTCGCGCTCGTCGGGACCGCCGCCCGCGGAGAGGGCCTCGGTCTCGAACCGCTGTGGGCCGACCCCGGCGACGACTCCGCACTCGAAGCGTCGCTCGCGGCCGGGTTCTCCGAGGCGTTCGCCGACGCGCACCCCGACGCGGTCGCACAGATCGTCGAGTGGCGCGGCGAAGAGGACGCGAGGCGAGACGCGTGGGAGGCGCAGGCGGCGGCGGTCGCGGCGTTCGACGTCGCCGACCGGCTCTATGAGATCACCGAACCGGCGCTCGTCGTCCACGGCGGCGAGGACGCGGTGTGGCCGCGTTCGCGCGCGTCCGCGCTGGCCGATGACCTCCCGCGCGGGGCGTACCGGGAGATCGAGGGAGCCGGCCACCTCGCCCACATCGAGGCGTCCCGACGCGTCAACGACGATCTCGTGGCCTTTCTCGCAGACACGTAGGCGCGCCGACCGGCCGCCCGCGGGCGGCGGCCGCCCGCGTGCGCAAAGCACTTCTGTCCCCGAGTGCTTCCACGAGACGATGAGTAGCGGCCACGACCGCCTGCGGTTCGCGCTGCTGGACGCCTCCCACGGCGACGAGAACACGCGCCGGAACTTCCGACGGGAACTCGACGCCGACCTCGCCGAGTACGACGTCACCGAACGCGAGCGCCCGCCGGACTTCGACTTCGACGGCGTCGTGGTCACCGGCTCTCGGTCCTCCGTCTACTGGGACCGCGAGTGGATCCGGCCGCTCCTCGAGTACGTCGCCGAGGCCGACGAGCGCGGCCTGCCGATCCTCGGCGTCTGCTACGGACACCAAGTCCTCGCCTCGGCCCTCGGCGGCCGCGTGGAGGCGATGGGCGAGTACGAGATCGGATACAGCGAGATCGAACGGACCGCCCCCGACGACCTCTTCGAGGGGATTCCCGAGTCGTTCGTCGCCTTCACGTCGCACTCGGACGCCGTGACCGAACTCCCGCCGGACGCCGAACTGCTCGCCGAGAACGAATACGGGGTCCACGCCTTCCGGCGGGGGGACGCGTGGGGGGTCCAGTTCCACCCCGAGTACGACCGCGAGACCGCCGAAGCCATCACGCGGGAGAAGGACTTCTCGGAGGAGCGGATCCGGTCCGTCCTCGACGAGATCACCGCCGAGAACTACGACGCCGCCTGTCGGACGAAACGCCTCTTCGCCAACTTCACCGGCTACGTTCGGCGGGCGCGCCCGGATCCGGTGCGGTGAGTCGCGTCCGGCCCGAACGTGTGCGAGGTGTGCCAACACGGGACATAGTTTTATACGTCACCAGTCGTACGTTTCGCTGGTGACACCGATGACCGCCTCCGCTCACGACTCCCCGACCTCGCTCGATCTGACCCGCGAAGAGGCGTGGGTCGTCCACGCCGCCGTGGTGACCGCCGTCGAACGCCTCGCTGACGACGAACAGGACCCCTCGGACGCCGTCGCGCTCCTCCGCTCGCTGGAGGTCGACGAGACGTTCGAGACGGGCGAACTCGAACACCTCCTCGACGTCCTGCGAACGTATCTCGAGGACGACGCGCCGTCGTCGGACCGCGAGTCGGCGAGGCGCGTCGTCGAAGCCATCGAGGGCGCGCTCGAGGGGTAGCGCCGTCGTCGCGGTGGCAGTCGCCAGCGTCTCGACCGCTACGTTTCGCCCTCCCAGTAGTCGACGTCGTCGTCGCGGCGGTAGTACCCCGAGACGACGCGGTCGCTCCCCTCGCCGCCGGGCGGCGACCCCGCGTACACGCCGATCTTCTCGGAGTCGGGGTAGACGGTCACGTCCGGGTCCCGCATCGTCGAGACCGCGAGGTATCGGAGCGGGTCCTCGCCGTCGTTGTGGAGGCGGTGCGCGCCGTCGGGGTCCGCCGGAAACGCGCAGAAGTCGCCCGGCCGGACCCGGCTCTCGCCCTCCGGCGTCCGGAGCAGGCCGGTTCCGCTGAGGACGTACACCGCCTCCTCGTTCCCGACGTGGAAGTGATACGGCCACGAGGAGGACTCGGGCGGCAGTTCATACAGGCTCGCTCCGAGGGCCGCCGCGTCCGTCTCGCTCGCGAGTTTCTTCCGCCGGAAGCGCGTCTCGCCGCGCTCGGTCTCGCTCCACTCCAGTTCGCGCTCGTTGACACGTCCCATACGTCACGTCCCGGGGGCCGGCGGCTTAAGTCTCGGGAGGCGGCGGGGCAAGCAAAGAGGAAGGGCGGCACCGACGACGTTTTCCACGCTTCGGCTGTACTGGCGGACAATGGGAATCGATCCGAACTTCGACAGCAACCGCGAGAGGGTCGGCGAGGAGAACGGCGTCGACGTCTGGGGGCCGGTCGAGCCGCCGGAGAAACTGGGGATCCACGGGACCCACGTCGCGGTCGACTACGACCTCTGCGTCGCCGACGGCGCGTGCCTCGAGAACTGCCCGGTCGACGTGTTCACCTGGGTCGAGACGCCGGGGCACCCCGAGTCCGAGCGGAAGGTGGAACCGACTCGCGAGGACCAGTGTATCGACTGCATGCTCTGCGTCGACATCTGTCCGGTCGACGCCATCGACGTCGACGGATCGAGGGGCTAACCGGGGGCAGTCGACCGATGATCGAGACGCTTCTCGGCGACAACGTCGAGTCGTCGGGTCGGTACCTCGCCGAGGTCATCTACGGCGCGAACGACGGGATCGTGACGACGTTCGCGGTCGTCTCCGGGGTCGCCGGGGCCGCGTTGAATCCCTCTATCGTGCTGATACTGGGCGCGGCGAACCTCTTTGCGGACGGCTTCTCGATGGGGATGAGCAACTACCTGAGCCGCCGCTCCGAGCTCGACTACCAGCGCTCGACGCACACGGCGGCGACGGCACCGCCGGAGCAGTTGGCCGACGGAAAGTCCCCTCGGTGGACCGCGCTCGTCACGTTTCTCGCCTTCGTCGTCGCGGGCTGGGCTCCGCTTTTCCCGTACATCTTCGAGCTGGAGCCGGCGTTCCCCTATTCGATCGCGTTCACCGGCCTCGCGTTCTTCACCGTCGGAGCGAGCCGGAGCCTGGTGACGAGGCGGCGGTGGTACGTCAACGGGGCGGAGATGTTCGCCGTCGGGATGGCCGCGGCCGCGGTCGCCTACACCGTCGGGCGCCTCCTCGGTGGCATCGCGTGAGCGCTTCCCCGACGACGTCGACCGATTCCGAGCGGGGCCGAAGCCGTCAACCGATTCCGAACGAGGGTGGAACGTCGGTGGGCCGACAGTATCTTGTCGCTTCCCGCCGAAAATAGGACTGTTATGTCTGATGAGGTTACCCGGCTGTTGCAGAAGGCCTACCAGGACGAGATCGAGACGGTGATGAACTACATGACGAACTCGATCGTCCTCGACGGCGTCCGCGCCGAGGAGATCAAAGAGTCCCTCCAGCAGGACATCCAAGAGGAACTCGGCCACGCCGAGCAGCTCGGGAACCGCCTGAAGCAACTCGACGAGAAGCCGCCGGGGTCGGCCGCGTTCGAGGCGAACCAGATGAGCCTCCAGCCGCCGGAGGACAGCACGGACGTGCTCGCGGTCATCGACGGCGTCCTCGACGCCGAGGAGGGCGCCATCGAGACGTACCGCAAGCTTATCACCGCCGCCGAGGAGGCCGACGACCCGGTGACGGAGGACCTCGCAGTGACGATCCTCGCCGACGAGGAGGCCCACCGGACGGAGTTCCGCGGGTTCAAGACCGAGTACGAGCAGGAGTAGGCGGTTTTCACGCGCTCAGAGCCCGATCGACCCGACGAGCGCGGCGGCGACGACGAGTCCGAGCGCGTCGGGCCGCCCGAAGCGAAGCGCCGGCAGCGTCGGGTTCCACGCGAAGCACCGGGCGCGGAGCGCGAGCGCGAGCCGGTCCGCACGCCCGAACGCCCGGCGGATCCCCGCGCTCCCGAGGAGTCTCATTCGATCGCGGAGCGGCCGCTCCGACCCCATACGTGCCGTCGAGGCCTCTCGGACACGCCGGAGGTCGGCCCGGAGCAACGGGAGAAAGCGGAACACGAGCGCGACGCCGACGCCGAGCAGCCGCCCGACGCGCCCGGGAACGAGCCGCTGGATCGCCGCCCGGGAGTCGCGGACGGGCGTCGTGTGCAGGTAGACGGCGGAAACGAAGAGGATGAGGAGGACGCGGTAGCTCGCCAGCAGCGGCTCGACCGCCGCCGCGGGGTCGACGCCGAGCGCGGGCGCGCTCGCATACCCGACGTCGATGTCGATCGCCGACACCAGCGGTCCGGCGAGCAGAAACGGGAGCGCCGGGAGGTAGCCGCGGAGCGCCCGGACCGGCGACAGCCGACCGGCGGCGAGGAACGTCGCGGCGACGACCGTGAACGCCGCGAGTCCCCGCGGCGTCGTGTGCGCGAAGGCCGCCGCGGCGAAGGCCGCCTGCGCGAGCAGTTTCGTCCGGGGATCGAGGCGATGCGCGAGCGAGTCGCCGGGGCGGTAGGTCAGCATCGCGAGGAACCATCGCGGCGGTCGCGCCGCCGCCTCTGTCCGTTTGTCGGCGCGCACGCGTCGCGGTCGGGAGCGGACGCGTCGGCTTCCAGTGCGCGGATGTCGTGCTGCGGCTCGCGAACGACGGATTCCGGCACGCGGATGCCGTAGGCAGACAGCGAGTCGAGGGCGTCGTCGGGAGCGGCGTCGACGACGACGCGCCCGTCGGCCATCGCGATCACCCGATCCGCGATATCGAGCACGTCGCCGAGGTCGTGCGTGACGATCACGACGCTCGTGCCCGCCGCCGAGAGCGCGCGGAGCCGACCGAGCACGGACGCCCGGGACGGCTCGTCGAGCCCGGTGAACGGCTCGTCGAGGACGAGGTGATCGGGGTCCATCGCCAGCGCGCCCGCGATGGCGACGCGCTCGCGCTCGCCGCCGGAGAGCTCCTCGACCCGGTCGCCGCCGCGGCCGTCGAGGTTCACCGCGGCGAGCGCGTCCGCGACGCGGCGGTCGATCTCGCTCCGCTCTAACCCGAGGTTCTCGGGGCCGAAGGCGACGTCCGCGCCGACCGTCGCGGCGACGAGCTGGTCCCGCGGCTCCTGGAACACCATCCCGACGGCGGTCCGCGCGGCGACGAGGTCCGCGCCGACGCCGGTCCCGTTCACCTCGACGCGCCCCTCGTCCGGGGTCAGCAGGCCGTTGAAGTGGCGGACGAGCGTCGTCTTCCCCGAGCCGTTGGCACCGGCGAGCACGACGCACTCGCCGTCGGAGATCGAGATCGACACGCCGTCGAGGGCGACGGCGTCTCCGTAGCGGTGAACGAGGGTTTCGGTGCGTATCATCGTCGGTTTCAGGGCCGCTGTGTGCGACTCTCATAATGAGTACTCTCACTGTTTACCGCCGAGCGCCGCCGGCGGGGGTGGGCTCGGCGGTAAGAGACGAGAGTACTCATTATCAGGCCGCCGCCGCGGCGTCGCTGCGGACGATTCCAACCGCCGCGGCGATCTTGACCGCCTCGAACGGGACGAAAGCCAGCGCGCTCACCGCGAACGCCTCTGCGAGTCCGACGTTCTGGACGAGCGCGAAACCGACCGTCCCGAGCGCGTAGATGACCACGGTCCCGGCGAGCATCCCGGCGACCAACCGCGCGGTCCCTATCGATTCGGGATCCGCGAGACCGTCGAAGCCGTGCACGACCGCCCCGATGAGCGCCGCGGCGACCGGATACGACCAGAGGTAGCCCGCGGTGTACCCGACGAGCGGCCCGAAGCCGGCGGATCCCCCGGAGAAGATCGGCGCGCCGGCGGCCCCCGCCGCGAGGTAGAACGCCATCGAGACGCCGCCCCAGACCGGTCCGAGGAAGACGCCCGCGAGGAAGACGCCGAGCACCTGGAGACTCACCGGGACGGGCGAGACGGGATTCGGAAACGAAACGTACGCGAACGCGCCGGTGAGCGCCGCGAACAACGCCGCTCGCGCGACGTTACCGACGACGTCCTCGCCGACGAGTTCGACGGACTGGGTCTCTGCGGACATACTCGCTCCCCTCTCGTAAACCAGTATCAATTCTTCGGTTTACGACAGAAATCTTTGTACGGCTGCGGCCCCTATCGCGTCGCGATGGACGAGAAGACCGCCGAGCTTCGGGAACTCTTCGTGGAGACGACCGGCGCGGAGTCGGTGACCGAGTCGCAGGCGGACTCGCGCGGGACGCTGTCGTCGACGGACGGCGGGGCGACCGCGGAACGGCTCGGCGAGGTGATCGCGACGATGCGCGAGCGATCGGACTTCGCGTCGTCGCTTCCGGAGGCAGACCTCCGTCGGGTCGTCCGGGGGTTCTTCGACCCCGACGCCGTCGGCGCGCACGCCGACTCGTGGTCTCGGGAGGCCGACGCCGCCCTCGCCGCCTCGCTGGAGGCCGACGCCGACGCCGACGCCGTCTTCCGGGCGCGAATGGACCTCCACCTCGTCGCCGACGCCGACCGGGACTCGCCGTTCCCGTTCGAGCGGCTGCGCCGCCTCGTGCTCGCACACCGGGCCGACGCGGAGGCGAGCGAGCCCGACGACGAGTCGCTGGCCGCCGCGCTCGATCGGGAGGACGCCGCCGGGGACGACCGCGATTCGACGCCCCGCCCGGACGCCGAGACGGTCCGCCGCTACCGGCGCGTCGTCGAGGCCGACCTCGCGTCTCGAGGGGTGAATCACCGCTTCCGCGACGCCTTCGCGGAACTGCTCACGGACGCCGACCTCTCGACGCGGCTCGCCGAGGACGCCCGTCGCGACGGGCTCAGAGAGGCGACCGAGGACATCGAGACCGACGTGTCGCTGTAGAGATTGACGTGTCGCCGTGGGAGGCCGACGTGTCGCCGTGGCTGTCGGGGCGGCGCTCGGCGGTCGACCACTTCCGCTCCGGGTGGCGAAGACTCTTACCCGAGGAGGCACCTACTCACCTGCGATGGCGCAGGCCCCGCAGGATTCGTCCGATCTCACCGAGGAGTTCATCCAGTTTTACCGAAAGTACTACCGCGAGGAGATCGGTGCGCTCGCCCAGCGATATCCCAACGAGCAGCGCTCGTTGTACGTCGACTACGACGACCTCTACAACTTCGACACCGAACTGGCCGAGAACTACCGCAAGAAGCCCGACCAGTACCGCGAGTACGCCGAAGAGGCCCTCCGCCTGTACGACCTCCCGGCGGACGTCAAACTCGGACGCGCGCACGTCCGTCTACATAACCTCCCGGAGACGGTCGACATCCGCGGCATCCGCGTCCACGACGACCACATCGGCCGGATGATCGCGGTGCAGGGAATCGTTCGGAAGGCGACCGACGTCCGGCCGAAGATCACCGAGGCCGCCTTCGAGTGTCAGCGCTGCGGGACGATGACCTACATCCCCCAGATGGACAGCGGCTTCCAAGAGCCCCACGAGTGTCAGGGCTGCGAGCGTCAGGGACCGTTTCACGTCGACTTCGACCAATCGGAGTTCGTCGACGCGCAGAAGGTCCGCGTCCAAGAGAGCCCCGAGGGCCTGCGGGGCGGCGAGACGCCCCAGAGCATCGACGTCGACCTCGAAGACGACATCACCGGGAGAGTCACCGCCGGCGACCACGTCGCGGTGACCGGCGTTCTCCACATCGAACAGCAGACCTCCGGCCAAGAGAAGACGCCCATCTTCGACCTCTATATGGACGGCGTCGCCGTCGAGATCGAGGACGAGGAGTTCGAGGACATGGACATCACCGACGAGGACGTCGCCGAGATCGTCGAGCTCTCGAACGAGCCGGACATCTACGAGAAGATGGTCGCCTCGGTCGCGCCCTCCATCTACGGCTACGACCAGGAGAAGCTCGCGATGATCCTCCAGCTGTTCTCGGGCGTGACGAAACACTTGCCGGACGGATCGCGGATCCGCGGCGACCTGCACATGCTTCTGATCGGGGACCCTGGGACGGGTAAGAGCGCAATGTTGCAATATATACGCAATATAGCGCCACGGTCCGTGTACACGTCCGGGAAGGGAAGTTCGTCCGCAGGCCTCACCGCGGCCGCCGTTCGCGACGATTTCGGCGACGGGCAGCAGTGGACGCTCGAGGCCGGCGCCCTGGTCCTCGCAGACAAGGGAATCGCGGCTGTCGACGAGCTAGACAAGATGCGATGCGTCACCGGCGACACGCTTGTTCATACTGCGAACGGGATCCGTCCGATCCGTGACCTCGCCCACGAGGCCGCTACGAGCGGTGAGATCGAACAGCTATCGAACGGCAGGACAATTCGAGGAGACGTTACTACCGTCTGGACGCTAGCCGAGGATGGAAGCCTCGTCCAGCGGCCGGTTACGGCAGTACACGAATACGATGTTCCAAGGGCACTCTACGAAGTTACGTTAGAATCGGGTGAATCGATATCGACGACACCCGACCATCCGTTTTTCGTGTTCGGAGACGGGGAACGTATGAAGTGCGCAGCAGAGGATCTAGAGAAAGGTGACTGGGTGTACGTCCCTAAATCGATAGCCCAGCCCGCATCCGACGGTGGTACGCAGTCGGTCGACGCTAGCCGACCGATCAAAGAGCAGGCCAAATCCGACTCTCTTCCCCCCTCTATTACTCCAGCGAAAGGAGCGATCCTAGGATATCTCGCCGGAGACGGCAACGTCTACAATAACCCTTCAAGCGGGAGTTACGGAATCCGTTTCACGAACAAGGAGGAGCAATTGCTATCCCATTTCGAGTCGGTCTGTCGTAGGGCGTACGACAGCGAAGCGGTTCGTCATCCCAGCGAGCAACGCGAAGATGGCGTCGAGACTGTTCGCCTCCACGGAAAGCGATACGTGGACGATCTGATCGAGACCGGCTTGAATCTAGAGACGTATGAAGGTAAACGAGTCCCTGTCGGCGTCAGCCGCAGCAACCGAGAGACCAAGGCGGCGTTCATTCGTGCCCTCGCCGACTCGGAAGCGACCGTAGCCAAACGGGCGGTCAAGGTCTACTCGAGTAGTTACGAACTGCTGCTCGGCACGAAGATGCTACTCTCTGAATTCGGCATTCAAAGCCAGATTCAGACGAGAGAGCGTTCGGAAAAGCGTGATCTCTACATCCTTGCGATTACTTCCGCCGCTTCCCTCGAAGCGTATCGACGCGAGATCGGCTTTACGCTCGATCGGAAACAATCGGCTCTCAAAGAGGCGGTCGCCGCGACGACGGGTGACAGAGCGATACTCGATGTACTTCCGGATGTAGGTGATCTATTAGAGCGAAACCGGAAGCAACTCCGACTGTACCAGTCCGAATGTGGCCTTAACGACGCGACGTACTGCAACTTCGAGAACGGAGATGCGAATCCATCGGTCTTCCGGGCGAAACGTATCCGAAACCACTTCGATCAACGCCGTCGACAAGCGCGTGCAGATCGGCAGCTCCTCGAGAGACGGATCGATTGGGTTCATCTAGGGGTTCTCTGCGATGAATATCACGTTTCGCAACGTGAACTCGCCCGCGGGACGGAATACTCACAGCAGCAGATCTCCCGGCTCTGGCGGTCGGACGAATCTCTCCGTGAAACCGTTGCCACGCGACTTCAGACGCTCCTCGACGGAGTCGCTAGTACGGACTTCGAGAGATTCGCAGACCTAGTTGATGCGGACGTCCGATGGAGGCGTGTCGAATCCGTGGAGCCGACGGTCCCCTCGAAGGAAGACGACCGAATCCGAGTGCTCGAACGTCGCCTAGCGGACGAACTCAGATGTTCTCAAGACTGCGTTCGTGAACGGGCTACTGCGCTCCTTTCAGCGGAACCCACCGCTGAAACGTGGTCAGAACTGCGGAGCGAGCTCGAACGCCACGGCATATCGTTCCAACATCTCGCTGCAGAACTCGGTGTCGCCGGATCGACGGTCTCTCGATGGTTCTCCGGGACTGTCGATGTCGATAACTTTGAACGAGTTAAACCGGTCGCACTCGAGCTCGTCGAGTCGGTGCGCTCGGGGATCAGTGAGATCTTGAATGAACTCGACGCTCGGGAACGCGGCCCGAAAGTGTACGACCTCACCGTCCAAGGGACCCACAATTTCGTCGCTAACGGGATGGTCGTACACAACTCTGAGGACCGCAGTGCAATGCACGAAGCGCTAGAGCAGCAATCGATTTCGGTATCCAAGGCCGGCATCAACGCGACGCTGAAATCCCGGTGTTCGCTCCTCGGCGCGGCGAACCCCAAGTACGGCCGCTTCGACCAGTACGAGTCGATCGGCGAGCAGATCGACCTCGAGCCCGCGCTCATTTCCCGGTTCGACCTGATCTTCACGGTGACGGACACGCCCGATCCCGAGTCCGACGCCGAACTCGCGAGACACATCATCAGCACGAACTACGCGGGCGAACTCAACACGCAGAAGACGAACGTCCCGAGTTCGGAGTTCACTGACGACGAGATCGAGAGCGCGACCGAGGAGGTGACGCCGGAGATCGACGCCGAGCTCCTGCGGAAGTACATCGCCTACGCGAAGCGCAACTGCTATCCGACGATGACCGACGAGGCCAAGGAGGTCATCCGGCAGTTCTACGTCGACTTCCGGGCGAAAGGGGCCGACGACGACGCCCCGGTCCCGGTCACCGCGCGGAAGCTCGAAGCGCTGGTCCGGCTGTCCGAGGCGTCGGCTCGGCTCCGGCTCTCGGACACGGTCGAGCGCGAGGACGCCGTCCGCGTCACCGAGATCGTCGAGTCGTGTCTCCGCGACATCGGGATGGACCCCGAGACCGGCGAGTTCGACGCCGACATCGTCGAGACCGGGACGTCGAAGAACCAGCGCGACCGGATCAAGGACCTCAAACACCTGATCGAGGAACTCGAAGACGAGTACGAGGAGGGTGCGCCCCTCGAGGAGGTGGTGTCCCGGGCGACGACCGACCTCGGCCTCGACGAGTCGAAGGCCGAGGACGAGATCGAGAACCTCCGGCGGAAGGGCGAAGTGTACGAACCGCGGCAGAACTACCTTCGGACGACGTAGATGGACCGAATCTCCGCGCTCCGGAACATCGAGGAGGCGCTTTCGGACTTCGAGGCCGGCGAGTCAGATCTGGCGGCGACAGAGCAGCGCGTCGCGACGGTTCTGCGGACGTACGCCACCGACTTCGAGGGGGAGGACGGACTGAGAGCGTATCAGGCGATCGGCGAGGGCCGAGCGCACGGGCTCGTCGTCGTCGCCGAGAGCGAGGGCGCGGCGCGCGAGCGCATCTCGGACCTCCTCGACGAGGATCCCGATAGCTTGGACGTCGACGTGTCCCCCGTCTGACCGCCGGACTGCTCGCCGGTGTAGGTGGAACTTTACCGGCTGCCGAAAATCCGATCGTAGCGTGCTGCTGGTAGTGACCTACTCGCGCCGAGCGCGCGAGACGCTGCGAAACGCCTGTCGAGCACACGAGGAGACCGTCGTCCGCCGCTTCGGCCGCGCCGCGCTGTTAGAAGAGACGGAGTACGGGGCGTTTCTCGCCTGTCGGCTCCGCGAGCGCCACGGCGCGGACGTCCAGATCGAACGGACCGAGCCGTTCAACGAGTTCGCCGACGCCCCGGACGCGGTTCGGGAGGCGGCCGCGGCCTACGAACGGCGCGACTCGCCGAGCACACCGTACGACAAGTTCGCCGCCGGAACCGACCACCCGCGCTCGGCGGCGATGCGCGAACGCGAGCTGTGACGGCGACCAAGAGCCCCTCCGAGAGACCGAGCGCTTCCGACGTCGTCGTCCGGTTCCCGGACGGGCGGACCTACTGTGGCCCGATCGTCGACCTTCGCGAGATCGAGGCCGGCTCGCCGGGTTCGCTCTCGCGCGCGGCGCTCCGGCGGGCGGTCGTCGCCGGCTGCCCCGCCCCCGCCGACGCGCCCGCGGTCGAAGCACCCCCGCCCGGCCCGGTTCACGAGTGCGCCGCCTCGCTCGCTCCGGAGACGCGTCTCGACCGGCGCCGGGCGCTCAGCGCTGTCGCCGCCGCCCGCGGTATCGAGACGCCGCACGACGGGGAACTCGCGGCGGCGCGCCGGGCCCTCCGTCGGTCGACAGCGGGGGCCGTCGACGCCGAGGCACTGCGGGCCGCGCGTCGACGCGCTGCGGAGGCGGGTGCCGAAACCGAACGGCTCAGAGAGCGCGTCGCGACGATCCGCGGGCGGGTGAACGCCCTGCGGGAGATCACAGCGGAACCCGAAGACGCCGTCGACAACACCGATGTCACGGACGCAACAGACAGCGGCGCCCGCGGTTCGAATCCCGGTGACGACGACACCGGCGTATCAGGCGCCGCGGCCGAGGCGTCGCTCTCGGAGGCGACGCGGCGACTCTCAGAGGCGACGCGCCGGCTCTCGGAAGTCGCGACCGACCGCGTCGCCGCCGCACAGCGACTGGACCTCCTCGAGCGGCGGGCCCGCGCGGGGCGCGACGACCGGAGCGCGCGGTTGCGGCTCGAAGACCGCGTCGGGAACCTCGAACGCGCCGTGCGGGACGCCCGCGTGGCGGCCGTCGAAGCGGAGTTCCGCGACGCTCGCAGCCGATTCGCGTCTCGTATCGACCGTTTCGAGGACTCGGGCGCGGCATCACCCGACCTCCGCGACGCGCTCGCCGTGGTCAGCATCGCACCGGTACGCGCCCCCGTCGTGGTCGCTGCGGCCGTCGCCGAGGGGCTCGGGGGTCCCGCGTCCGCGTTCGAGCTGCTCGACGCGCCGCTCGTGATCCGGTGAGGGTCGCTCTCTGAGCACGGGGGCCGCTCGGCCGACGGTTTATGTACGAACGCGAGGCCACACCCTCCGTGCACTCCGCTGCTTCCGCGGTCCCGTCCGGAGGCCGGACAGATCGAACGGATCCGTCGAGCGATCCGCCCCCAGTGCGGGCCGACGTCACCACGACAGCCGCCGCGGGCGTGACGCTCGTCCGCGTGGCGCTCCGGAATACCGTCGCCGTCGCCCTGCGCGTCCGTATCAGAAACGAGCTCGGGGGGCCCGTCCTACCGCCGCGTCGGGAAGGCGTGCCCGAGGCCGGCTGGGACGCCGACGGCTTCACCGGGGTCGTTCCGGCCGAGGGACGGCTCGGAGTCGGGTACGCCTGCCCGATAGCGGCCGAAACAGCGCGGGCAAGCGCCGACGAGGCGCGCGAACACGACCGGGACAGCGGGGTCGTCACAGTCGACATCGCAGGTCCCGCGACTGACGACGGCGGCTGGGCGCCCGCCACAGACGACCCCGTCGCTTCCGCGGTCAGAGCGCTCGGACGGGCGTGCCCGCCCGCCGATGCGATTCCGACAGAACCGGATACGATCGGCAGCAACGAATCAGACGCGACCGGCAGCGACGAACTCGGTGCGACCGTGAGTTCCCACAGCGACCACGCCCGCTCGGCCACGGCCCCGCGGGCGGTGGCCGCGTGGGCCGACGCGGTCGAGGCGCGAATCGAGCGGGCCGAGCGGCTCACCGACGCGTCCGCCGCCGAGGCGGCGGCGATGCTCGAAGCCTGCGGCGGGATCGATTCGCTCGAATCGGTCCCCGACACGCTCGCCGCGGACGCGACCGCCCTCCGAGCGGCGAGCAAGCGAATCGGCACCCTCGCAGACCGGGCGGAGGCGGCGGATCCCGCACCGGTCGTGTCGGCGCTCGCTGCGGCGGCGGCGGGAGAACGTGTCGATATCGATACGGAAACGCCCGAGTGGCCGGAGGAACGGTGATCCTCGCGGTCACCGGCGGCAAGGGCGGCGTCGGCAAATCGACGGTCTCGGTCGAACTCGGCGCGGCGCTGGACGCCACGGTGGTCGACGCCGACTTGGGGATGGCAGATCTGCCCACCGGCCCCGGACCGGACCTGCACGACGTGCTGGCGGGTCGCGCGGACCCTATCGAAGCGGTGCGGGAGGGCTGTGGCCCGGTTCGCCTGCTCCCCTGCGGGCGCTCGCTCGCGGGCGCTCGCGCGGCGGACGTGACCGCGCTCTGTGAGACGCTCCGCGCCGTCGAGCGCGACTACGGCGACGTCGTCGTCGACTGCCCGGCCGGGATGAAAGCGGACGCCGGCGTTCCGCTCGCCGTCGCGGACGCCTGCGTCGTCGTCGCCTCACCGCAGCCGTACGCGCTCGCCGACGCCGTTCGCTCGCGGGAGCTCGCGCGCGAACTCGACGCGGGGCTCGTCGGCGTCGTGATCAACCGCGCCGTCGACGACCCGTCGACGGCGGCGTTCGAGGAGGTCTTGGGCGCGCCCGCGGTCACTGTTCCCGCCGATCCCCGCGTCGGCCGGACGGTCGAGTCGTTCCGCCCGGTCGTCCGCACCGCGCCGTCGACCGAGGCCGCCCGCGCGTTGACGGCCATCGCTGACGCGGCCGAGCGGACGAAACGCGTCTGAGCGGCCGCTACTCGCGGGGAAGTTCGAGAGGCGCCTCCCGTCGACGGCCGCTACTCGAAGACGTCTCTCGTCGACGGCCGCTACTCAAAGAGGTCTCTCGTCGATAGTTGCACGCGAAGACGTCTCTCGCCAACGTTCGTTGACCGGGATATCGCGAGCCGCTATTCGTCGCTGCGGAGGTCCTGGTACGTCGACCGAAGCGTCACGGGGGTGATACCGGCCGCGTCGGCGGCGTCTCGCTGCGTCAGATCCGCGCCGGCGTCGCGGCCGGCGGTGTAGAGGCAGGCGGCCGCGACACCGCTCGGGTTCCGTCCCACGGAGATCCCACGCGCTTCGGCCTCCGCGGCGTACTCGCGGGCCCGCCGTTCCACGTCGCCAGAGAGGTCGAGCCGAGACGCGAACCGAGGGAGGTACTCGGCGGGGTCGATCGGACCGACCGGCAGCCCGAGTTCCCGGTTGATCGCGTCGTAGGCGGCCGTCTGTTCGCTCTCGGTCGCCTTCGCGGCGTTCGCGACCTCGTCGACCGTCCGCGAGACGCCGGCGACGCGGCAGGCGGCGTAGACGCAGGCCGCGGCGAAGCCCTCGAGTGACCGACCGCGGATCAGATCCTCCGACTGCGAGGAGCGAAACAGCGAACAGGCGTGATCGCGGATCCGGTCCGGCAGCGACAGCACGCTCGTGAGCCGGCGGATCTCCGTGAACGCGTACACCTGATTCCGCTCGCGCTTCGAGGAGATACGCGCCCGCGTGTGCTGCCGGCGCATCCGAGCGAGCTGGCGGCGCTTTCGGCCCTTCACGCGCGTCGATCGGCCGATCTCCGTCGAGAGCCCCCGATCGTGACGCGAGCGCGTCAGCGGCGCGCCCGTCCGTCTCGGGTCGGTGTCGTCGTCCGCGAACGTGCGCCACTCGGGCCCGTGATCGACCCGGTACTCCGAGAGCACGAGCCCGCAGTCCCCACAGACGGTCTCCCCGCGAGACGTCTTCGGGCGGCCTCCGCACTCGGGGCAGGCGTTCGTCGTCGAGTCGACATCGGCGGCGGGTGCGTCACTCATCACAATTGAAACTCGGTCGCGATTGCATATTTAAAACCGGGAGAAAACGGCCGTTTCGGCCCTGTTACAGGGAGAAGAACCGACCGGTCACCGGTAGGTATGAGTATCAATCCTGATATCGAATGCGAAATCACTTATTGGAATGAGCCAGTAGCCTGCGACGATGGGCCTGTCGGAGATCGCAGCCGGGTTGGAACTAACGACGAAGCAGGTGGAACGCGGCGTCGCGACCGTCGACGACACGGACGTCGACCTCGAGGAGCGCCTTCGGGACCGCGAGGACGACCTCCCGTGTTCGGCCGTCGCCGCGTCGACCGTCCTCGAGAGCTACGAGGCGGGCGCGAGCGTCGGCAGCGCCGGCGAAGCCGCGGCGCTCGCGCCGGTGACGGCCGCGAAGCTGCTCCACCGCTGCGGCGTCGAGGGAGTGACGCCGCTCTCGCCGACGGCGCGGCGCGTACTGCGGGACTGGATCGACGGCCGGATCGCGCGGGCGGACGCGCTCGAACTCACGGGCGCGAACGAGGGCGAGTTCGCGCTCGCGGCGTACGTCGAGACCCACGAACCGGTCCCCGAGCTCGCCGAGGCGGTCCGCCGCGACGCGTCCGCGCCGCTCGCGGGCGACGCGCTCGTCTCGAAGCGGGACGCTCTCGCGGAGACGATGACCGGAAGCGCCGACCTCCGATAGGAGGCTCGCGAGAGTGAAGGCTCAGACGCTCCGGTAGCTTCACCAACCGACGTACTCGCCGATCGAGTCGAGAAGTCCGCCCTCCACGTCGGTCGCCGCCTCTATCCGCCGGCCCGTAACGACCGCCGCGACCCGCCCGACCGTGGCGGCGAACGCGCCCTCCCCGCCGAGACAAGCCGGCGCAGCGCGGGCTCCGGTCCGCCCCGTCTCGGGGATCGAGACGTCCGCCGTCTCGAGGTCGCCCCGCGTCGACACCACGAGCGAGGCTTCGGCGCCGACGTCGGCGAGTCGGTCGTGACACTGCTGCACCGCGTCGACACCCCGCTCGCTGGCGGGCGTGACGACGACCACGCGGGCGGCGGCGTTCACCGCGGCGACGGCCTCGTTCGACGCCACCGGCGGGACGTCGACGAGCACGTGATCGAACCGCGACGCCGCGGTTTCGACCCGCGACTCGAACTGACGGGCCGCGTCGACGGCTTTCGCCCGGGCCAGCCGCTCGAACGGCGCGTGGGCGGGGCAGACGGCGACGCGGCCGGGCACGTCCGCGCCGAGGTCCAGATCGACGAACCCCTGCGACAACGCTTCGTCGGCGGCGTCCGTGAGAAGTGCCGTCATATCCGGGTCGATTCGCCCCGTCACGTACCTGCTGAGCCCCTGCGTCGCGAACGCGGCGTCGAGAACTGCAACCTCGTCGCCGGCGGCGGCGAGCGCGCCGGCGACTTCGACCACTGTCCGAGTCGTCCCCGCGCCGCCCGCTGCGCCGACGAACGCCGCGACGTTCGGCGTGTCTGTCTCCGACATACGACTCGTGGTCGCGTACTCGGAGTTAAGTTATCCGGTCGCCGCCGTCCGTCGATCGTCGCGTCGGACAGCGCGATTCAGCCCCGTCGCTACTCGCTCGATCCGATCGCGTCCGCGATGTCGTCGAGTTCGCCCTCGGAGAGATCGGGACGGCTGCCCGCGACGGCGTGGATCGGGCCGCCGCCGTCGCCCGCAAAGCGCGGGACGACGTGCACGTGGACGTGCGGCACTTCCTGTCCGGCCGCCTCGCCGTTGTTCACGCCGATCGTCGTCGCGTCGGCATCGACGGCCGCTTCGATCCGCGGCGTCAGCTCCTGTACCGCGGCCCAGACGTCGGCGGCGACGTCCGCGGGCATCTCGTCGAGGCGCTCGTAGGGGGTCTTCGGCACGACCAGCGTGTGTCCGGGCGCGAGCGGGTTCGCGTCCAGAAACGCCGCGACGGTGTCGGTCTCGTAGACGATTCGCGCCGGGATGTCGCCGGCGACGATCCGCTCGAAGATGGTCGGCTCGCTCATACGCGTCACGTCGGACGGATCGCCGAAGTAGGTTCGGGTCTGTACGCTCGATTCGGTTCGCGTGTCGACGCGGGTCGTCGCGAGGTCGAGACCAAGATCTCGGAAGCCCCCGCGCGCTCGCTGGCTCCGACTCGCTGCGCGCTTCGTCGCTCACTCTGTTCGCTCCTGCAGTGCTTGCGTCGTCTCGCTCAGCGAGCGCGCGGCCCCTTCCATTCCTCCCAGCGGTTTCTCGGTCACCTATCGATCGCCGTCCGGATCGCATCGTGGACGGCGGTTCGGTACTCGTCAGCGCGATACCCGAGTCGCGCCCGCCAGATGTCTTGATACGAGGGATGCAGGATCGGCAGCAGCGTCGCGAACGGGAGCTGAATCGGGGTCAGTACGTGATCGAGGAACCCCTCGATCCCGCGGTCGTCGATCGCGAGTACCGAGGTCGTCGCGTGCCTGCCGGTCGCGACGATCACCGTCGGCTCGACGGTCTCGATCTCCGCGCGCAGATGCGTCCGGCAGTTCTCCCGCTCCGTGGCGGTGGGCTCGCGGTTCGATCCCTCGCCGTCGCAGGGGAAACACTTCACCGCGTTCGTGACGTAGGCGTCGGGCCGACCGATTTCGGCGAGGAGCCGTCGGACGCGACGCCCCGAGTGCCGCGCGGTGTAAGCGCGCCCCGTCCAGTTGCCGCCGCGCCACGTCTCCGCCTCCGGGTTCCCCGCGCCGGGGGCCTCGCCGACGACCATCACGTCGGCGTCGAGGTCGCCGGTGCCCCACGAGATCTCCTCGCGGCACGCCACGAGCGCGGGACAGCGGTCACAGCCGGCGTCGAGGACGTGTCGCTCCGTTGGATACTGTCGGTCCACGGTGTCCATTCCGCTTCTACGCCGCTTCCACGGCGTCGACGGCGGCGGCGACGATCGGCGCGACCGAGACGACGCTCACGTCGCGCTCGATCGTGTCGGTGCCGATGATCCGCTCGATGCCGGCGCGCTCGAGTTTCGTCCGGGCGCTGCGGGCGAGAAGCGGGTGAACGCACGCCGCGAAGACGCGCTCGGCGCCGCCGGCGACGAGGTGGGCGACGGCCTCGCTCATCGTCGAGCCGGTCGCGACGATGTCGTCGACGATCACGACGTCTCGACCCGCGACGTCTGCGTCGCTCGGCGCGATCTCGACTTCGGTCCCGGAGTGCCGCGTCTTCTCGAAGTAGTCTGTGTCGCCGTCGCCGTAGGCCGCACACGTCGCCTTCGCGAGATCGATCGCCCCCGAGTCCGGCGAGAGAAAGAGCGGCGATGCGAGGTCGTCGGGGAGGGGCTCGGCCAGTCTGCCGGCGGCGTCGCAGACGGTGACGTGCGCGTCGAAGAAGTCCGCGATCGACTCCTCGTGGGGGTTCACGAGCACGATCCGGTCGGCCCCGGTCGAGACCGCGCGGGCCACCGCTCGCGCCGACACCGGGTGCCCCGGCTCGAACGCCTCGTCTTGGCGCGCATACCCCATATACGGGATGACGGTCACGACCTCCGAGGCGCCGGCCTCGCGGACGGCGTCCTGCAACTGGAGCAGCTCGACCCACGCGTCGTTCGAGTCCGTCGTCGCGACGACGACCGCGCGGTCGGCGTCGAACGCCGGGACGGCCGCGAGCGTCTCGCCGTCGGGGAAGCGGTCGTACTCGACGGCCGCGAGCGGTTCGCCCAGTTCGTCCGCGAGCGCGGCCGCGAGAGCCTGCGAGGATGCGCCGGGTACGATCATACGTGTATCTCTCGAGCCGCAGTAAAACCCCTTTTCGTCTGCGGTGACGGGCGTACGGCGGCCGACGGGGAGACGCCGGCCGGCGGCCCGCGGTCAGACCGCCGCGGCGGCGACGTCGCGGACGCCGAGGCCGCGGTATCGCCACTCCTCGCCCGGGAGCCGAACGGCGAGCGTGCCGTCGTCGGTGACTGCGTACGACGCCGCCGCCCCGTGCGTCACGGCGACCACGTCGCCGTCGACCGGGAGCGCCTCCTCGCGCCACCGCTCCTCGGTCGCGTCGTCGCCCGTCTCGGACCCGCGCGCGAACAGCGAGCCGTCGCGCGCCGCGAGGGCGCGCTCACCGACGGCGTCGACAGCGTCGACGGGCCCCGAAAGGGCCTCCATCCAGCCGTTTCCGAGCTTGTACAGCCCCGAGCCCGTCGCGACGAGCGGCTCGTCGTCGACGTCGCGAACGTCGTCGAGACCGGCGTGGATCAGGCCCGGGGAGTCGACGCGGTAGACCCCGTCAGCGGCGGCGACGAGCCCGCCGTCGATCGCGCGGACGGACGTCGCCGCGTCCCCCACGTCCGTCCACGTCGGCTCCGAAGTCACGGTGTCGCGGCCGCTGACGCGCCCGTCCGCGTCGCCCGCGAGCATCGTTTCGCCGTCGAATCCGACGGCGGTCGCCGGGCCGAACCCCGTCGCCGCGAAGTCGAGATCGGGGCCGGGGGCGCCGGCGTCGTCGGCCTCAGTTCGGCGCGCGAGCAACACGTCCTCGTCGGTCGCGACCGCGACGAGCGGCCCCGCCGTCGCGACGTCGCGCGCGCGACACCGCCGAGCGACGCCGAACTCCCCGATCAGGTCGTCGGAGACCGAGACGGCGACGAGCCCCAGCCCCGACGCGAGATAGACCGTCTCGACGTCCGTGTTGTCGGTGTACACCCGCTTTTCGTCGATCGTGGGCATTGCCCGACGTTCGCCGAGGCGG
Source organism: Halobellus sp. GM3 (assembly GCF_052545375.1). Lineage (NCBI taxonomy): Archaea > Methanobacteriati > Methanobacteriota > Halobacteria > Halobacteriales > Haloferacaceae > Halobellus > Halobellus sp. GM3. The sequence continues at coordinate 130,972 of NZ_JBQWLT010000006.1, forward strand.
GGTAAAAACCGTGCGGAGCCGCTCGCACCGCCGTGTGAGGTCACTGGCGCCGCGCGCGGCGCCGCTCGTTCCGATTGTTCTCGCTGAGTGTCGATGAGCGATCGCCCCGGTGACGGGACTCACCGGTACGGGACGAGACCGATCAGTATCAGAGGAAGTCGCGAACCTCGGAGTACCACATCTCGTGGTGGTCGACCTCGCCGATGCGCTCTGCGATAGCGACCGCGAGCACGTGCCAGCAGCGTTCGTGGGGGTCGTCGGGGTCGAGGTTGTACGAGCTGTCCTTGCAGGTGCAGCCGCCGGCCTCGACGACGTACTCGTCCTCGTGGCCGACGACGACCGTGAAGTCGCGGTAGCGCTTGATGCGCCCCTCCGAGACGGCCTCGATAGCGCGGGCGCCGCGCCCGTCGTGGAGCGACATCAGCGTATCGACCGCGCCGGGAGTCAGCTCGCCGCGCTCGGCCAGCTCTCGCCGCCAGGCGGTTTCGGCGTCGCTCTCGGTTGCGGTCGGGACGGCGAACGCGGCGTCTTCGGTACCTCCGTTGAGGCCGTTTCGGTCGCCCTCGCGGCGGCCGTCGCCGCCCCCGATCGAATCTCCGTCCCCGGCATTCGCGCCGGCTTCGTCTCCGGCGTCACTCTCGACGTCGACACCGGCTTCGCCCCCGGCATCCACGCCGGCTTCGTCTCCGGCGTCGTCGCCGTCGCCGTTACTCACGGCACCGTGTTGCCCCGGCGCTGACAAAACGCCACCGGTGTCCGAGGGGCGTTTGATCGACTCGGTTCGCTCGCCGCGCATCGCATCGCTTTTCGTCGCCGGGGGACCGAGTCGACGTATGGACGTTCGTGAGGGCGGCGTGGAGATATCGGTTCCCGACGCCCGCGACGGCGCCTCCGAGGGCGCGGGCGACGGCGTGTTCTACAACCCGACACAGGAGCTCAACCGCGACGTGACGGTGGCGACGCTCCGCGCGTACCGCGAGCGCGAACCGCGCGCGAGTTCGTATCTCGACGCGATGGCCGCAAGCGGCATCCGCGGCGTTCGGGCCGCGTCCGAGGGGTTCGACGTCACCTGCGCCGACGTCGACGCCGACGCCGTGGAGCTCGCCCGCGCCAACCTCGCGAGAAACGGGCTCGACGGCGACGTCGTCGAGCGCGACGTCAACGCCCTCCTGCACGAGTCAGTCTTCGACGTGGTCGATCTGGACCCGTTCGGCACGCCGATCCCGTTCGTCGACGCCGCGGTCGCGAACACGCGCAGCCTCGTCTGCGTCACCGCCACTGACACCGCGCCGCTCTGTGGCGCACACCAGCGCTCGGGGATTCGGAAGTACTCGACGCTCCCGCAGAACACCGATTACCACCCCGAGATGGGCCTGCGCGTCCTCCTCTCCGCGCTCGTCCGCACCGCCGCCCGCTACGACAAGGCGGCCGTGCCGATCCTCTCCCACGTCACGCGCCACTACGCCCGGGCGTACCTCGAACTCGATGCGCGCGCGACGAAGGCGGACGAGCTCGTCGACCAACTGGGCTACGTCCACCACTGCGAGGACTGTCTCACCCGAACGCACGAGTTCGGGCTGATCGCGCACCCGCCCGACCGCTGTGACGGCTGCGGCGGCGACCGACTGCTCACCGCCGGCCCGATCTACCTCGGGCCGATCCGCGACGCCGACTTCGTCCGCGACGCCCGCGAGCGCGTGACAGAAGAGATGGGTGAGGCGGCGCGAGCGGGGCGACTGCTCGACGCCCTCGCGGACGAACTCGACGAGCCGACGCACTACGATCAGCACCGCCTGTGCAAACAGTGGAGCCGCTCGGCACCGGCGATGGACGAGTTCCTCGAGGCGCTCCGGGACGCCGGCTTCGAGGCGACGCGCGCGCACTACTCCGGGACCGCGTTCAAGACCGACGCGACGGTCGAACAGATCCGCGAGGCGACGGCGGAGTCAGTAAGCCCCGATTGAGTTCGTCGGCTCCCGCCCGTCGGAGCGAACGGGCCCACAGCCGACAGTGCCTTGTGTCAGTCCGCCGAACATCGTCGCGTGAGCGCTCCGACCCTCGACAGACTCGCCGTCCTGCGATCCGTCGTCGACACCGTCCGCGAGCGCGAGGTGACGTTTCTCGCCGCCGGAATCTCCTATTACGTGCTCGTCTCGCTCGTTCCGCTCCTCACGCTCGCGGTCGTCGTCGCGACGTTCGTCGGCGGGGCCGAACTCGCCGCACTCGTCCGATCGATCGCCCAGCAGTACCTGTTACCCGCCGGCTCGGACCTCGTCGCGACCGCGGTCGAGGATCCGACGAGCCGGGGGACGGTGTCGGTCCTCAGCCTGCTGATCACCGTCTGGGGCGCGCTGAAACTGTTTCGCGGCGTCGACGTCGCGTTCTCCCGGATCTACGGGTACCCGCCGGAGTCGATACTTCGCCAGCTCTCGGACGGCCTCGTCACGCTCGCGGCGCTCGGTACGGCGACGCTCGGCGTCGGGGGCGCGACCGCCGCGATGGCGTTCTTCGACGTACCGTACGTGGGGGTGCTGACGACGGTCGTGCTGCTCGGACTCCTCGTCGCCGCGTTCCTCCCGCTGTACACCGTCATTCCGGACGTCGGCGTGACGCTGCGAGAGGCGCTTCCGGGCGCGGCGTTCGCCGCGCTCGGCTGGACCGCGATGAGCGCCGTCTTCGGGATCTACGTGCAGTTTTCGAGCGGCGTCGCCGGCGCGCTCGGCGCGGTCTTGCTCCTCGTGACGTGGTTCTACCTCTCGGGGATCCTCGTGCTCACCGGCGCGGTGCTCAACGCGGTGCTGGCGGGGCGGATCGACGGACCGGATCGGCAGCTACAACACCCGCGGGGCCGACCTACCGAGCGGACGATGAGCGCGGACGACGCGACACCCGGCGACGAGGACGACGGGGGCGGTTCCCCGAGCGACGGCACTCGCGGGAGATCTCCCCCGAGCGACGACACCGATGTCGAGCCTCGCGGCGCGCCCGACATCGAGCAGCTCGATCGTCGCGTCGAGGAATTGCGCGCCGACCTCGACGCCTTCGAGGACGACGTCACGTCCCGCACCGTCGAGCGGCCGACCGTCGAAGCCGAGATGCGGCGCTACGTCCGCGGACGGCTCCGACGTGGGAAAGCCCGCGGCTGGGGTCCGTACCTCGTGCTCCTGTACGGGACCGCGGCGACGATCTCCGCGTTTTACCTGCTCGATGACGACCTGCTCGCCGTCGTCGCGATGCTCGTGATCTACCTCTCGACGCTCGGCCTCTACGCCCTCTTCGTGGTCTTCGGCGTCGGCCTGAACGCGCTCGGCGTTCCCGGCCGCCTCCTCGATTGGGTCCGCGATCGGCGCTCCTGAGCGCCGTCCGTCGATCGAGAGCGCACCGCGAACCCGACGATATTTGTCCCTCGCGCGGAGAGTGCGGACCGATGACGCCCCCACCAGCGCCGGTCAGCGCGACCCCGCTCGCGACCCGCGGCGTCGGCGAGATCGCGTTCGCCGAGTCCCTGCCCGAGGCCGTCACCGCGGTCTTCTGGGCGCTCACGCACCTCGGAAACCCCTATCTCCTCTTGGCGCTCGTCGCGCTCGCGTACCTCTTCGGCGACCGCGTCGGACTCTCGCGCCGGTCCGCGGCGTTCGCACTCGCGCTCGGCCTCTGTGCGATCGGTCTCACAGTCGGGCTGAAACACTTCTTCGGGCTCCCGCGCCCGCCGACCTCCTACCGCGGCGACCTCGGCTTCCCGAGCGGGCACGCGCTCGGATCGACGGTGTTCTGGGGCGGGGTCGCCGTGCTTTCGACCCGGGGTCGGTGGCGCCGACGACTCGCCGCCGCCGGCGCCCTCGTCGCGATCGTCTGCCTCTCGCGCGTCCTCATCGGCGTGCACTACCTCGCGGACGTCGTCGCCGGCGTCGCCGTCGGATCGGCTTTCCTCGCGGTCGCGTTCGCGCTCGGTCCGGGGTTCGACCGCGGAACGCGCGGTGGCGCGCTCGCAACGCCAGATCACGGACACGTCACGGCGCTGTTCGCAGTCGCGCTCGCCCTCGGTCTCGCGGGACTGCTCGTCGCGCCGGGCGAGAGCGAACTCCTGTTGGGCGTCGGGACGGCCGCCGGCGCCGTCGCCGCGTGGCACCGCTTCGGCCGGCGTGCGGCCGACACAACGATCGAACCGTCGGGACGCGCGCTCGCCGTCGGGGGCGGGGGGCTCGTCCTCGCGCTGGGCGTGATGAGCGGGACCGCGAAACTGGCGGACAGTGCCGCGGTGATCCTCGTCGCCGGCGCGCTCGGTGCGGTCTGTCTGCTCGCGCTGCCGCTCGCCGTCGGCGAACGCAGCGGTGGCTGACCGGCCGAGCACGGAAACGCGGAAATCCGGGAACGCGGGAAAACGGGGAATCGGGGACAGAAATTCGAGAACGCTGGAGAGCGGAAATAGCGGTCGAAAGAGCCGCGTGGGTCGCGTTCAGTACGTCTCGAGGTAGCGGTCGAGTTCCCACTGGGAGACGTCGATGCGGAACTCGTCGTACTCCTGGGTCTTCGCCTCGACGAACTTCTCGTAGACGTGCTCGCCGAGCGCCTCTTGGATGACCTCGTCGCCTTCGAGCGCGGCGACGGCCTCGCCGAGGTTCGCGGGCAGCGTGTCGATGCCGTACTCCTCGCGCTTTTCCTCGTCGAACTCGTAGATGTTCTCGCGGACCGGCTCGGGCGCGTCCAGCCCCTCTTCGATGCCGTTGAGGCCGGCGTGGATGATCGCCGCGAACGCGAGGTAGGGGTTACACGACGGATCGGGCGAACGGAGTTCGATGCGCGAGGCCGCGGGAACCCGCGCGGCCGGCTTGCGGATGAGCGCCGAGCGGTTCCGGTCGGACCACGCGACGTACACCGGGGCCTCGTACCCGGGGACGAGGCGCTTGTAGGAGTTCACCGTCGGGTCGGCGACGGCCGTGATCGCCGGGGCGTGTTCGAGGACGCCGGCGAGGAACGAGTGCGCCGTCTCCGAGAGGTTGAACTCGTCGTCCGCGTCGTGGAACGCGTTGTTGCCGTCCTCGTCGAACAGCGAGACGTGGGTGTGCATCCCCGAGCCGTTGATCTTCGGGATCGGCTTGGGCATGAACGTCGCGTGCAGGTCGTGCTGGGCCGCGATGGCGCGGACGACCGTCCGGAACGTCCCGACGTTGTCGGCGGTCGTGAGCGCGTCGTCGTACTCGAAGTTGATCTCGTGTTGGCCCTCGGCGACCTCGTGGTGACTCGCCTCGATCTCGAAGTCCATCGATTCGAGGCCGTAGATGATGTCGCGGCGGACGTCGCTAGCGAGGTCCTTCGGCGCGAGGTCGAAGTAGCCGCCGGCGTCGTTGGTCTTCGTCGTCGCGCGCCCCTCCTCGTCCTCCTCGAAGAGGAAGAACTCCGGTTCGGGGGCGACGTTGACCGTGTAGCCCATCTCCTCGGCGCGCTCGAGCGTCCGCTTCAGGACCGTCCGCGGGTCGCCCTCGAAGGGCTCGCCCGTCGTCGTGTTGATGACGTCGCAGATGAGCCGCGCGGAGCGGCCGTCGCGCCACGGGAGGATCGCGAACGTCTCGGGGTCGGGCTTGAGCCGCATATCGGACTCCTGAATGCGGACGAAGCCCTCGATGCTGGACCCGTCGAAGTAGATCCCGTCGGTGAAGGCCTTCTCGGCCTGCGTCGCGGGAACGGCGACGTTCTTTACGGTCCCGAGGATGTCGGTGAACTGCAGGCGGAGAAAGTCGACGTCTTTCTCCTCGATTTCGTCGATGACGCGCTGTGCTTCGGCGGAGAGACCACCGTCGGCGACGGCGGTGCGAGGGTCATTTTCGTCCGTCATATCCTGGACACTCGAATCCGAACACTCCCAGTATAAAGACGTTATCGCTTAGTGCAAATGCCCGCAGTCGCTTTTCTAATTGGATATTCGTAAAATTCTAATGCCCCCAAACGCATTATGACTGTAATGACGTACGAAAACCTCGATGCAAAACTGATCAACGCACTACTCGGCGACGGCCGCGCGAGTCTGCGAAGCCTCGCGGAGGACCTCGACGTCTCGGTCACGACGGTCTCGAATCACCTCCGCGACCTCGAAGACCAGGGCGTGATCGAGGGGTACACCCCCCGCGTGAACTACGACGCGCTCGGCTACGACGTCACGGCGATCATCCAGCTGAAAGTCGAGGGGAGCGCGCTCCCGGACATCACCGACCGGCTCAGAGAGCAAAAGCAGATGACAACCGTCTACGAGGTCACGGGCGATTACGACGTCATCGCGGTCGGGAAGTTCAGGGACACAGACGGAATGAACAGCCAGATCAAAGAGCTGCTGACCGACGCCGACATCCGCGAGTCGAACACGAGCGTCGTCCTCAACGCCGTCGTCGAGAACGCGCAGTTCGACCTCGACGTCGACGAGTAGTCCCGTCCCGGGACCGACGGGCGGTATCGCTATTCGCTACCGGGGCCAGAGAGCACGTCGCTTTCGGCGTGCGCGCGGACCCAGAGCTGTCCGATCCGCGAGAGTCGCGTGCGGTAGGACTTCCCGTGGTCCTCCTGTTCGATGTATCCCTTGCCGCCCGGACCCAGCCGGTCGACGTTGTATATCACCTTCGAGCGGAACGAGTCGGTGTACTCCTCGTTCATATCGCGCGCGAGCGTCTCCGCGAGTTCGGAGACCGACTCGAACTCCTCGTACTCGCCGAGCTCGAAGAGGATGACCTCCTCGAACGGCTTGACGTTCCGGAAGGAGGCGATCGGAAGCTCCACGATGTGGCCCTCGCCGATCCGTTTCGCGCCGATCGTCGTCCCCCGCTCGTCGAACTCCTCGAGGATGTCCGCGGCCGAGTCGTAGCGCTCGCGGATCCGCTCGTCGTCGATGTCCGCGCCGGCGAGCACCTCGCCGAGGAGGTCCTTCGCGGCGCGGACCTCTTCGGCCAGTTCGGTCTCGAGGTACTTCTCCGGGGCCGTGTAGTAGGTGTGGATCCGCTCGCGGTCCTCCTGTCGCTCGACCATAATCGAGTGGGCGGCGGTGGCGAACGCGAACGAGACGGGCCGCGGCATCGCCGAGACGTTCACCCACACTTCCGAGTCCGCTGCGGCGTCGAGTTCGGCGTTGATGAGGTCGTACGCCTGTTCGAAGGCGGCGTCGTAGTCGTAGACGTCGTCGACGACGACGCGCTCCGTGTCGGCGCCCAAGAGGTTCTTGAAGTCCTTTTCGAGCTTCCCCGAGAGGTTCCGCGAGTACTCGACGTTCGACTCGCTGCCGACCGCACCCTCCAGAAGAATCACCCGGTCGACGTCCCGCTGGTCCCGGATGAGCGGCGCGATGAGCCGGTCGTAGTCGAACCCGACCGGGACGATGTGGGTCTGCATACCCCCCGTAGGGTCGACCGGGTGTTAAAGCGACCGTCAGCCGCAGACGGCGACGCCTCGCGCGCGGCGGCGACCGCCCCCGGCCGTGAGCGCCGACCGCGAGCGGCAGCGCCGAGACAGTCACGCCAGCGCCGCGAGCACCTCGTCGGCCGTCGCCACGTCGGCGAACTCGCCGTAGAGGTGCGCCAGCGCCGTTTGATGGATCTCCTCGGCCGAGTAGCGCGTTCCGTCCGGGGCGTCGCGCTCGAACGTCGCGGTCGCGTCGGCGACGACGACCGCCTCGAACCCGAGGTTCTCTGCCAGCCGCGTCGTCGTGGAGACGCAGTGATCGGTGGTGAGTCCGACCACGACGACCGCCTCACAGCCGCGCTCGCGGAGCCGCGCTTCGAGGTCGGTGCCGACGAAGGCCGCGTTCACGCGCTTCGTGAGCACCGGCTCGTCGCCGGTGGGCGCGGTTTCGGGCTTCCACGCGAACCCGGGAGCGTCACCGCGCAGCGGCGAATCCGGCTCCGTGGAGTCGTGCCGGACGTGAAATAGGGGAAGACCGGCCGCGCGCCACGCGTCGAGCAGACGGGCGGCGGTCGACTCGGCATCGGGGTTGTTGCGCTCGCCCCACGCCGGGTCGTCGAAGCCGGTCTGGAGGTCGACGAGGAGCAGCGCGGGAGCGTCGCCGAGGAGGCCCGCGAGGTCGGGGCCGGCGGTCTCGCACATCGGCTCAGTCGTCCGCCGTTGGCGCCGAGCGCGGCAAGGCGGCCTTCGGGTGCTCGCGCGTCACCTCGATCGGGCACTCCTCGGGCGACTGCTCGGGATCCTCTCTGAAGAGGTACTGCGGCCACTCGCGGTCGCCCGCGACGCCCCAGTCGCCGAGGTCCGCGTGCGGGCAGACGCCGTCGTACGCCTCCAGTTGCCCCTGGATCTGTTCGCGTGCGCGCCGACCCGCCTCGGTGTCGTGCGTGATGCCGTCGAAGAGCGCGCGCGGCTGGAAGGTGATCTCCAGTCCGATCGGGCAGTACCGGCTCTTCCGATCGTCGTAGAACGGCGCGCGACAGGTCGGGAACATCGGCTCGCCGCCGAAGGAGAACTCCCAGTGCGGGTCGTCGGGATCGGTCGGGATGTCCGCCGGCCACGGTACCGGGTCGTGGACGTGGAGGAACTGCAGCAGGTGCCACAGCGTCTCGTGGTAGTCAGCCTCGGTGAACTCCCGCTCGGGCGGCCTGAAGAACGTCACGAGCGACGCCCGACCGGGGGCGTCGGGGTAGGTGTCCAGATACTCCAGTAGCGTGTCGCCGAACGCCGAGAGCGCGTCGGGGTCGGTCGTCGACGGCACGGCGGTGTACAGCGGCTCGCCGTCTCTGACGGACTGCGCGCCGAAGTGACACGGAAAGGGCGTCCCGTTGCGCTCGCCGCGGAGCGCGCCGGTGAACGTCTCGTAGTGCCGTCGGACCCACCGGGGGACCTCGCCCGCCTCGACGCGGGCGACGAGCGTCTCTTGGTCCAGAAGCGATTGCACTCCCGGTTCGTTCATACCGAGGGATCGAATCGACCGTTCAAGAGCGCTTCGCTCCCTCCCGTCGGGCGGGAACGCGAACGCGCCCGGCGCCTCTCGGACGTCAGTCTGCGCGCGCGGTCATCGCGAACGCCTCCGAGCGCTCGTCGGTGTCGGCGGTCGTGAGGAGCGAGCCACCGACGGTGAGCACCAACGAGAGGAGCATCCCGTACAGGGCGACGTCCCACGTGAGATACGTCGAACCCAGGACGGTGACGCCGCCGATCGTCGTCGCGGGGACGAACACGTGCGCGAGATAGAACAGCTGTGAGCCGGCGACGCCGGCGATCATCCCCTGTCGCGTCGTCCGCGGCCAGTAGAGCGCGACGATCACCGGCAGCGCGAGCTGTGCGTACCCGCCGAAGGCGGTGCTGCCGACGGTGATGAGCGACCCCGGGCGGAACAGGCTCACGACGAACGTCCCGACCGCGAAGGCGGCGACGCCGAGGCGGGCGATCCACGCCTCGCGCTCCCCGCTGGCCGCGGGGTTCACGAACGGGCGGTAGAGGTCGCGCGTCAGGTACGACGACCCCGAGAGGAGCATCGAGTCCGACGAGGACATCATCGCGGCCATCGCGCCGGCGACGACGAGCGCCGCGAACCACGCGGGCGTGTACGCGTTCAACAGCACGGGGATGACGTTCGCGCCCTCGGGGACCGCGATCCCCAGTCCGGCCGCCCACGTGCCGAGGAGGAACGCCGGCACGAACAGCAGGACCACGAGCACCGGCCACAGCGCGAACGACCGCTTCAGAACGCGTGCGTCCTTCGCGACGAAGAAGCGCTGATTGATCTGCGGGAACATCGTGACGCCGAAGGCGATGGTCACCGCTTGGGCGATCATCCACTGCGGCGAGTAGACGCCGCCGCCGAGCGCGAGGAACTCGGGGTTCGTCCCCGCCAGCGACGAGGAGACCGCACCGAGTCCGCCGGCGCTCGAGAGCACCCAGCCGACGGCGACCCAGACGATCCCGAGCATAAAGACCCCCTGTATCGTGTCGGTCCACGCGACGCCGCGAAGCCCGGCGAGGACGACGTAGACGATCATAAACAGGGTGATCGCCGCCGCCCCGACCCAGTAGGGGATCGCCCCGTCCGTGAGGCCGACGATGGCCTCGCCCGCGCCCATCTGCTGGAGCATCACGTACGGGAACAGCCAGAACAGCGAGATGCCCGCGATCAGCGCGCGGAGGCGCTTCGAGCCGAACCGGTCGCCGAGCATCTCGCCGAGCGTGACGTAGCCCTCGAAGCGCCCGATTAGCCACTGTCGGTAGCCGACGGCGTACCAGAGGATCGCAAAGAGGATCCCGTCCATCAGCCCCATCACGAGGATCCACTCGGGACCGGAGCCGTACGCGAGGTTCGGCCCGCCGAAGAAGGTGAACGCCGACAGCAGCGTCGCGAACGTCGTGAACAGGAGGACGAACGTCCCGAGCGAGCGGCTCGCCAAGTAGTAATCCTCCGCGCTACGCCCCGTCAGCCGGTAGGCGAAAACGCCGATCGCGAGCGCGATCAACAGGTACGCCGCGATGATTCCGACTTGGACGACCAGTTCGGTTTCAGCCATCGAAGCCCACCTCCTCCGGATCGACACTCATCCCACGGTCCCACGTCCCGCGGGTGAACTGTGCGAACGCGAGCGACGCGATCACCATCCATCCGACGTGCCACCACAGCCACAGCGGGAGCCCCAGCCACGTCGTCGAGTCGCCCCACAGGAACCACGGAATCGCGAACGTTACGAGTACTGCGAAGACGCCGATCCACAGATAATCTGTCTTCCGTCGCGTCATCGAATGTATATCTGCCGTGGTCATATGTAAACATTGCTTTATTCGATTCGGTGTTGCTAATTGAATAATAATACTCTTCAAAGCACAGACGTGGGAGACAGCGGTGAACGCGGGGGTCAGTCGAGGTTCGCACGCTCACCGGGACAGAATATCGATCACGTACCGGAGGACCCGCGGGGAGACGGCGTTCCCAAGTACGATAGTTATTTGCCGGGAGCGGCCCATATATAAACACGTTATGGGATCGCCCATGACGGTCACATCACCATCACACCCCCTCAGGGGGATTCACCAATGGACGACACCGAAAAATATCTCATTCACGCAGCGATCACCGCCGATGGGATCGTGGAGCGATCCGACGTCGTCGGAGCCATCTTCGGGCAGACCGAGGGGCTACTCGGCGACGATCTGGACCTCCGCGACCTCCAGCAGTCCTCGAAAGTCGGGCGCATCGACGTCGAAATCGACTCCCAGAACGGACAGTCGTTCGGGACGGTCACCATCGCGAGCAGCCTCGATCGGGTCAAGACGGCGATCCTCGCCGCCTCCCTGGAGACGATCACTCGCGTCGGTCCCTGCCGGGCCACCGTCGAGGTGACCGACATCGAAGACGTTCGCGAGGCCAAGCGCCGCGAGGTCGTCGAACGGGCGAAAGAACTGCTCTCGCAGTCGTTCGACGAGAGCGTGATGTCGTCGACGGAGATCCTCGACGAGGTCAAAGAGAGCGTCCGCGTCGAGGACATCAGCGAGTACGAGGGGCTGCCGGCCGGCCCGCGCGTCACGGACTCCGACGCCGTCATCGTCGTCGAGGGGCGCGCGGACGTGCTGACGCTCCTCAGCTACGGCGTGAAAAACGCCATCGCGGTCGAGGGGACGAACATCCCCGACGCCGTCGCCGACCTCACCCGGGATCGGACGGCGACGGCCTTCTTCGACGGCGACCGCGGGGGCGAACTCGTCCTCCGCGAACTCGCGCAGGTGGGCGAGGTCGACTACGTCGCGTTCGCGCCCGAAGGACGCTCCGTCGAGGACCTCGAACGCCACGAGGTGTTCGCGGCCCTCCGCGATAAGATTCCGATCGAATCGGTCTCGACCGAGGGCGTACTGCACCCCTCGATCGTCGGTGACGACGCCGAGACGGACGGTGAGCGCCCGGACCCTCGAAAGGGGTCGCCGACGACTGAGTCGGCGGCTCAGGGTTCGCCCACCGACGGCTTCGACGTCGAGACCGCGATCGACCGCGCACCCGTTTCCGATGTCGGCATCGACACCGACCACACGGTGAAGTACGATCCGTCGGACCGAAGCGGCGAGAGCGGTGAGTCCGACGGCACGACCGATCCGTCGGCGGTCGACGGGGACGACGAAGCGGCTGGACCGGAGTCGGCCGACGACGGCGCCGGCGAAACGGAGGCGACCGACGACGCCAGCGGAACGGCGGCAGACACCGAAGCGGAGCAGGCCGCCGAGACAACGGATCGAACCGCCGAAACGACGGATCAGACGACCGGTCGACGTACCGCTGACCCGGCTCACGCGTCCGCCGCGTCAGACAGCGCCAGCGGTCCCGACGCCGACCACGCCGATGCGAGCGGCGACAGTGCCGCCGCGGCCGAGGAGAGCGAGGCGGACGGGTCCCGCCCCCGCTCGCTCCGGGATCACGTCCGGGAGGTCATCGACGGCGACACCGGGACGGTCCGCTTCCTCGACGAGGAGCTCGTCGCCGTCGCCGACCGCCCGGCCGAGGAGGCGTTCGAAGCGCTCGTCGACGCCGACCCGGCCCCGTACGCCGTCGTCGTCGACGACGAGTTCACCCAGCGGCTCCTCGACGTCGCGGCCCAGCAGGGCGTCGATCACGCCGTCGCGACCTCGACCGGCGAATTCGTCAAGAAGCCGGTCGGCGTCAGGCTGCTGACCGCCGATCAACTGGCGAACTCGATCGCGAGCTGAGCGGCGGCCGCGGACCGCACGTTCCCTACTCGAGACCGCGATTTCCGTAATCGACCTCGTACGCGTACGCGATCGCGTCCGTCGACGACGTGGGCGTCTCCTCCGTCGGAACAGCTGTCTCCCCCGCCGGCGCGGCGGCGTCTGGGCGATCGGCCGCTCCGGGACGGTCGGCGCCGTCGCCCGCGTCGTAGAAGTCGGGATGTCGAGAGACAGGACGGAAGCCGACAGATTCGTACAGCGATCGCGCCGAGTCGTTATCGGCGGCGACGAAGAGCGTCACTCGCGTGCCGCCCTCCCGACGCCCGAAGAGCGCCCGCAGAAGCGCCCGTGCGCGACCCTCCCGGCGATACCCGGGGTGGATCACCAACTCCGCCAAGTGAGCGTCCTCGCTCGCGACCCAGAGGGCGTAGCCGACGGCGCGGTCAGTCGGACACCGGCGCTCCCGTGGGCTGTCTCCGTCGCTCCCGCTGTCAGCCACGTCGTCGCCGGCGACGGAGACGAGACAGCGGCAGACGTCCCCGACGGCTGGATCGGCGGCGCCGCCGGTCGCGGCGGCGAGGAGCGCCGGCGATGGGGCGTCGAGACGTGACTGCAGCGCCGAGAGCGCGGATCTGTCCGAGCGTCGGGCGGGTCGGATCACTGGGCGGTCACGCTCAGTTGGTCGGTCACAGCAGTGCGAGCGCCGCGATCGCGGTGACGACCGCGCCGACGAGCGTCGCGGCGAGATTGACGGCTTCGTTACCGAACCCGGGACCCTCGACCGTCGCGCCCAAGACGCTGTCGGCGGTCATCCCGGCGAAGCCGCCGACGGCGACGACGGCCGCGCCGACGGGCGAGACCCCCGCGAGGAGCGCGAACGCGACCACACCGACGACGGCCGCGCCGAGCAGGCCGTACACCTCTCCCTGCCAAGTCACGCCGCCGTCGGTGCCGGGCGGGACGGGCTCGAGCGTCGTGATGAGCCGCGGGTCGTCGTAGAGGCCGCCGAGTTCCGATGAGAGCGTGTCGCTCAGCGCGGCCGCCATCGAGCCCGCGAAGGCGTACTGAAAGAGGACGCCGTCGACCGGGAGCGATCGGCTCGCCGCGAAGAGGATCACGCAGACGAGTGCGACGGCGGCGTTGCCGAGGACGTTCCCGGTCCCGCGAGCGCCCTCGTTCTCCTCGGCGATCCCGCGGCGCTTCTTCTCGTCGTATCTGAACTTCGTCGAGAGCGAGCCGATGCCGAAGAAGCTGATGAGCACGGCGAACCACCCGATGCCCCCGAAGACGACGACGAGCAGCCCGAGCAGGACGCCCGAGAGCATCCCGGCGACCGAGGCGGCACCGAGGGCGTACGAGGCGTAGCCGAGCGCGACGGTCACGCCGAGCGCGGCGACGACGTCGACGGTGCCGACCGACACCGCGAGCGCGTCGAAGAGCCACAAGAGCAGCCCCGTCGAGAGCATCACCAGCGGGTCGTCGCGCTCGAAGAGCATCTCCCGAAAGAGCGCGGCGACGAGCGTGCCGGCGACGGCGAGGAAGACGAACCGCGGTGCGAGAACCGCTGTCGACGACAGCGAGGCGACGGCCGCCTGTCCCGCGACGCCTGCGACGCTTCCGGCGACGCCGAAGCCGGCGGCGCCGAGAAACGGATTGTCGGTGGTCTCGGCGACGAGCCGCTTGCCGAGGTTCCCGTAGGCGAGGACGAAGACGGCCGCGACGAAGAGCGCCACCGGGAGGCCGATTTCGGTCGACAGAAGCGCCAGCCCGGCCGCGGCGAGCGCGAAGCCGATGAGCCCGTTCAGCCGGCCCTCCCGCCTGTCGGCGGGCCGGGCGAACAGCTCGAACAGCGGTCCGTCGGTGACGCCGAACGCCGCGACGAGCGCGACGGCGGCGAACGGAACGAACGCCGCCCGGCCGAGCACTGGCGCGGCCACCGCCAGCGTCCCCACGAGGGCGAACCCGCTCGCCCGCCGGAGCGTCGATTGCACACCACCGGATATCCCCGACGCGCACTTAACCCTCCCGACATTCTGTGTTCGACGCTCTCGGCGGGGTTCGCGGGCCGGCCGAATGGCCGCCGCGGCTCGAAGCGCCCGACTCCGAGGCGACACGTCGGGTCGGGCGGCGGGTCGCGAACCCCGGGGCCTATATCGCCCCGGCACACAGACTACCGCGTGGGACTGTACGAGCGCTATCTGGCCCTCCGACACCGCTTACACGAGGCGGATCCGCCGTCGCACGTCGCCGTCGTGATCACCGAGCGCGACCTGCTCGAACAGGGCGCCTACGAGACGCTGTCGGCGTTTCTCGACTGGGCGTTCGAGTACGGGGCCGAGCGGATCACGATATCGGTGAGCGTGCTCGATGAGGCGGTCGTTCCGACGCTCGAACGGGAGCTTCGGAACGTCGAGGCGCCGACGGCCGTCGCCGTCCGGGGGCCGGGCGACACCGAGCGCGCCGACGCGCCCGTTCGGGTGAACATCGGCCTCGGCGGCAAGCGGGAGTTCGCGGCGGCCGTGCGACAGATCGCCGAGTCCGTCGAAGCCGGCGAACTCGAGCCGGCGGACGTCGACGCCGAGCGGGTCGAGGAACGGCTCGTGTTCGACGACGAGCCGGATCTGCTGATCAAGACCGGGGCCGAGCGGCTCTCGGACTTTCTCATCTGGCAGTCGGTGTACTCCGAGCTGTACTTCACCGACGTGAACTGGCGGGACTTCCGCCGGCGGGACTATCTCCGCGCCGTCCTCGACTACCAGAACCGACAGCGTCGGTTCGGTCGGTGAGCGTACAGCATTACGCGTGTCGTCAGAGCGTCATCATTCGGCGACGGCGACGCGCACGCCGACGGCCGCGGCAGAATCCTTAATAGTAGTTGACACACACCGTGGTAGTATGGACGATATTTTCGTCGCACGAGTGATGTCATCGCCGGTCCACACGGTATCGCCCGACACCCTGGTCGAGGACGCCGCCGGAGAGATGCTCGACGCCGGGATCGGGTCGGTCGTCGTCGTCGACGACGGCCGGCTCGTCGGCATCCTGACGACGACGGACTTCGTAAAAATCGTCGCCGAGCGGAAGCCGAAAGATCAGACGCCCGTCTCGGCGTACATGTCCGATGCGGTCGCCACCACGACCGCGCAGGTGCCGATCGCCGAGGTCGCCGAGACGATGATGGAGCGCGGCATCCACCACGTGCCCGTCGTCGACGCCGACGACGCAGTCATCGGAATGGTCACGACGACCGACTTGGCGTCGTACCTCTCACATCTCGAAGCCGCGAAGGCGTAGCCGGGCCGAACGACTGTCGCGCCGACGAAAAGACGTATTAGCGTCACTTTCGAAGCGCGTGGCGTGACTAGTCCCTCCCTCTCACGCCGTTCCCTCCTCCGCGGTGGCGCCGCTGCGGGCCTTGCCGCGCTCGCTGGCAGTGGCGCCGTGGCTGCCGCGGGGCCGTGGGCTGTCCCCGTGCCCGACGGGGTCTCACACCAAGACGTCGCCGTCGTGCGCCCGCCACACCGGGATGTCGCGATCGAGCACCTCCGCGACCTCCTCGAGCGTGCCGAACCGATCGTCGAACGCGCGCGCTCGGCTGGCGTCTTCGAGGGCGAACGGTTCCTCGGCTACGAAGGCAGCGTCGCGTCCGCGCGAGAGTTCCTCGACGGCTCGCACGCGGCCTCGTTCGATACGGTCAGCGAAGCCCGGTATCACGTCCGGTACGTCGCCGAGACGTTCGGCGTTGCCGCCGCCGGTCTCGACGACGTGTCTATCGGCCCGTCTGGTCCGGCGCAGACTGGCCCGGCCTCGGGCATCGAAGAGCTGCGCGGGACGCTCAGTTACGAGAGCGACGCGTCCGCGGAGACGATGGTCTGGATCGACCTCGTGGAGTCGTGGCTCCACACGGCGATGATCGCCGGCAAGAACGCCGAAGTCGACCGCGAAAAGCTCACAGAGAAGCCCGACCGCGTCCGTAAGAAGGCGCTGGCTCGGGCCGTCCGAAACCACGAGCGCTCCGTCCGGTTTCTGAGCGACGCCCGCCAGTTCTATCGGACGTTCCGTGCTCGGCAGTCCGCTCCCGCGTCGATCGGACTCATGGCGGCCCGCGAGACGTACCGCGAGCGCGCACAGCGCTCATCCCACGACAACGAGTGGTACCACGAGCGCCACACCGACGAGGAGACGCCGCGTGACACCGCGTGGAACCGTCTCCTGACGCTCCATCCGGGAGAAAATAGCCTCGACGACGCCGAGTGGGCGCGTCGAGACGGACTCTCGGGGCTCGAAACGGTCCAACTCGCGGAAGCAGCCGTCGAATTCCGGGGCTTTTCGACCGGCCGTGCCGCCGTCGAGCGGTTGCGCGATCGCCAGTCGGTCCCGGAGCGGCTACTGCTCGACGCGAAACGGCGGGCCGTCGACGGCGCGTATCGGATTGCCGCCGCAGGCGACCCCTTCGAGAGATGGCTCCTGCGTCGGGCAGCGATGTACCTCTCGAAGGGGGACCGATTCCTCACCGACGGCGAGATCCTCGACAACTATCCGCGAGCGCACGCGCTGGCCTGCTACGGGGTTGCGGTTGGCGTCGTGGACGCGGTTCCGTCGGTCGCGAGCGTCGTGACGGACTGAGGTGCGTCCGAACGGCGAAAGATCAGGTGCAGGGAAGGTTCCGGCCCTCCGTTCGAGTCTACGCGATCTTCGCGTACTGCTCTGTGAGTTTCTCCGCCGCGTCGTCCATCAGTCCGCGCTCGTAGTCGTCGAGGTCCCACTCGACGACGGCCTCGACCCCCCCGGATCCGAGCTTTACCGGGACGCCGAAGGCGGTGTCCTCGTAGCCGAACTCGCCGTCGAGGACGATCGACCCGGGGAGGACCTCGCCGGTGTCCCGGAGGACGGCCTCGACCATGTGGGCCACGCCGGTCGCCGGCCCCCACTGGGTCGCGCCCTTGCGCTCGATGACGTCCATCGCTGAGGCCTGGAGGTCGCCGAGGATCTCCTCGCGCTCGTCGGGAGTGAACTCGGGGTCCGCGCCGTCGACGCGGACCTTCGAGAACACGGGCACCTGCGCGTCGCCGTGTTCGCCGAGGATCGTCGCCTCGACGTTCTGCACGGGCGTATCGAAGCGCTGGGCGAGCACGTATCGGAAGCGCGCGGAGTCGAGGCGGCCGCCGAAACCGATCACCTTCCGGCGGTCGCGGTCGCCCGACTCACACAGGTGGCGGTTCAGCAGATCGACCGGGTTCGAGGTGGTGATCGAGACGAACTCGTCGTTGTGCGCCGCGAGCGAGGCGCCGATGTCTTCCATGATCGGCGCGTTGTCGCCCGCGAGATCGATTCGCGTCTGCCCGGGCTGGCGGGGGATCCCGGCGGTGATGACGACGACGTCCGATCCCGCCGTGTCCTCGTAGGACCCCTGGACGACCTCGGTGTTGGAGTCGTAGGCGACGCCGTGGTTCGCGTCTGCGGCCTGTCCGACCGTCTCGTCCTCCTTGTCGGGGATGTCGACGAAGACCAACTCGTCGACGACGTCCCTGAGCGCGAGGTTGTATCCGGCGGCGGCGCCGACTGTCCCGGCGGCACCGACGATGCTGACTTTCGCCATAATCGCCTGAACCGTCGGTCGGCGTTCGATTAAACGCTTCGGCAGTTATCGGGTCTAGACACCACATCCGGCGGCGGCGCGACACCCGACCGCCACGGCTCTGAGTGCTCGACAACCGTCAAAAAGAGCGCGACGGGACTCCCGAGAGCGAAGCGATCGGGAGTACGTCGCGCGAGTGAAATCAGAGATTTCACGAGTGCGACGAGATTCGAACCACGGTCGCTCCGCTCCCTGATTCGAATCCCGCGTGCCGGTTCGCTCGTCGCTTCACTCCTCCCTGCACGGGCGCGACGGGATTCGAACCCGCGACCATCGGATTAGAAGTCCGACGCTCTGTCCGACTGAGCTACGCGCCCTCGTCGGTGTCAACTCGGTCGCGGGTAAAAAGCCGTACGGGTTCGGCGCCGGAGGCGGCGAGCGGTCGCACGCTCGATCGAGCGGTCGCGGGCGCTCGACGCGCCCGAGCGGAACTCGTAAGGTCGGGTACCGTGAACCGTTGCGTGATGAAGGTCATCGGCACCGTCGGACTCCCGGGAAGCGGCAAGGGCGAAGCCGCGGCCGTCGCCCGCGAGAAGGGCGTTCCGGTCGTCACGATGGGCGACGTGATCCGCGAGGCCTGCCGCGAGCGCGGCTTCGATCCCGCCGAACACCACGGCGAGATGGCGCGGACGCTCCGCGAGGAGGGCGGCCCCGCGGCCATCGCCGAGCGCTCGCTCCCGCTCATCGAGTCGGAGCTGGAATCGAACAACGTCGTCCTCGTCGACGGCCTGCGCTCGGACGTCGAACTCGACCGCTTCCGCGAGGCGTTCGGCGACGAGTTCCTGCTGGTGAGCATCGAAGCGCCGTTCGAGACGCGCGCCGGGCGCCTGCTCGAACGCGACCGCGACGACTCCGACGTCGACCGCGAGGCACTCCGCGACCGCGAGGAGCGCGAGCTCGGGTTCGGGATGGGCGAGGTGATGGACGACGCCGACGTCGTCGTCGACAACACCGAGACGCTCTCGGCGTTCCGCGAGCGCGTTCGGGCGATTCTCGACGAGGACGTCGGGAGCCTGACCGAGGACGGGTACGTCACTGTGGCCGACGCATCGGGGATCGGCGGCGGCCCGGCCGACGAGGTCGACGCCGGTGATGCCCGATGATTTACACCGTCGAAGCGCGGATCGTCGCGCCGGTGCGTGACACCGAGGTGACAGACCGCGTCGAGGACGCCGTCCGGAACCTCTTTCCGAACGTCGAGTTCGAGCGCGAACCCGGGGAGATCGTCGGCGAGACGCACTCGCTGGAGCGCTTCTCCGAGCGCCTGCACGAGCAGGCGATCCTCGATACCGCCCGGACCGAGTTCTTCAAACGCGCCGACGAGGACGGCTTCTCGTTCGCGCTGAAAAAGCAGGCGGCGTTCAAGGGCGTCGTTAACTTCGCCGTCGGCAATCCCGACGAACTCGGCGACATCCACGTGCACGTGACGGTGCGGGAACCAGACGTCGAGAGCTACATCGATCACGTCGCGCCGCCGACCGAGGAGGGACGGCCGGTCGACCCCGACGCGGACCGCTGAGTACGCGGTGAGAAAACACGCGACCCCTAAACGAGCAGCAGAGCCAACGCGACGGCGATGAAGACGATTTTCAGTGCCGTGTTGACCGCGATCACTTTCGAGCCGAACCGCGGGCCCCAGATCCCGTACTGAAACGGGATCGAGCGCTTGAACGTCGAGACCGCGAAGGAGACGATCCCGCCGAGGAGCATGGTCGCGACGGCGGTCCGCGGCGTGAACGTCGAGCCGATCATCGGCGCGATAGTCGCGGCCCCGGCGGTGGTGTCGAACGCGAATACCGCGATCACCGGCAGCGACGCCCCGGGGAGGCCGAGGAGTGCCGTCAGCGGGTCGGCGGCTCCCGTGAACGACTGGAGGTCCTGCGTCCGAACGAGGAGCGTGACGAGGACGTAGACGAAGGCGAGTCGCGGGACGATGCGCCGCAGTTTCGGCCACGTCTCCTCGGCGGCGGTGCGGACGGTCTCGGTCGCCCCCGCGGAGCCGCCGTCCGGCGCTCTCTCCGGACCCTCGCCGTCGCGCGCGTCGGTCGGGTTCGATCGGGGCTCCGCCGCCGGCGACGCGGGTTCCCGGGGCAGCAACACCGCGCCGGCGAGGACGCCGGTGACAGTGATCCCGAACGCGATAGCGGCGCGCGCGCCGACGTACAGCAGCCCGACTTCGAGGCCGAGAATCGGGATCAACACCGGCGCGTAGAAGGTGAAGATGTGCTGGACGAATCCGAAGAACGTGTTCATCGTGACCGCGACGAGCGTCTCGACGTCGTCGAGCCGTCCGGACTCCCGGAAGTCCGCGAGCATCCCGTAGCCCGCCGTCGTCGACGCCGCGGTCGTGACGATCGCGGCCCCCACCTCGTCTGGGAGGTTCGCCGGTCGAGTAAGGTACTTCGAGAGGTGGGCGATTCGCTCGACGAGGCCGAAGCCGACGGCGACGTTCGCGAGGAAGACGCCGACGCCGACGAGCGCGGATATGCGAACCACGCGCGGCGCTACCTCGACGAGGACGGGCCACACGGCGTCGAAGAGTGCCGTCGGCTGCACGGGCGGACGTGGACGCCGCGGCGACTAATCGGCGTC
The DNA here is from genome assembly GCF_052545375.1 of Halobellus sp. GM3. Taxonomy (NCBI): domain Archaea; kingdom Methanobacteriati; phylum Methanobacteriota; class Halobacteria; order Halobacteriales; family Haloferacaceae; genus Halobellus; species Halobellus sp. GM3. The sequence goes on from NZ_JBQWLT010000006.1 coordinate 151,844, forward strand.
GGTTCGACCGGGCGTCACAGAAGCGCGAGCGAACGCGAAGATTCAGATAGGAGTTATCGTAGCGGTTGCAACCGATTGTGCATCCGATCGCACGCTGTTGGGCGATCGCGGCGCGAACACGTGCAACCGCAACGACAGTTCAGATCCACTTCGGTGAATCAGTCGACAGGAGGGCCTGCGCGTCGAGCGGACGTTCATACATCGCGGCTGTCAGACAACTCTCCGGGAGCATATCGAAAGGCTGCATATCAATGTGAGACCCGGTACCGGTACATAGTCGGATAGAGAGCTCTTAGCAGCGAATAATAGCCAATCTCGGAACATCCTATCCGATGTCTTACTCCGGGGTCGAATTACCGATAGAATACGAAACGTTGCATATCGGAACCGCGTTGTATGATCCAGAGGCGGGAGCGATTTTGGACGCGAACGAACGCTTGGAATCGCTGATAGGATACACTACCCGCGAGCTTCGGGATCTCTCGATAGAGACCTACTCGGCAAATACGTACTCGTTGTCCGAAACCGCGTTTGTTGACCACCTGAGAGCGAGTGCTGAGGGGACACCGCAACAATTCAGTTGGCGAATAAAACAGGCGGACGGCACCTTAATTTGGGTTCAGATTCACCTCACAGGGACGTCGTTTGACGGTCGGACGTACGTCTTAGCGGAGATACAGGATGTCACGGAGGATTACAATGCGCGCCACCGTGAGGAACTGTTCTGGCGGATTCTCCGACACAATCTGCGAAACAAGGCGAACGTGCTCACCGGCTATAGCGAGTACGCCGCGAGAACGGCCGAAACGGAGGACGTCGTCGAACCCGTGAGAAAGATACGATCGAATGCGATGGAACTCAGCAGACTCACGGAGTCGATTAATCAGATCCAGTACGCGGTCGAACAGACGGATTCACTCCGAATTACGAAGAGCGCCACGAACGTCGTGAAAAACGTGGTAAACGATGTTGCGGGGGACTATCCGAGTGCCGAAATATCACTGGAAGAACGGGAGCAGATGTGGGTCAGAGTCGATGACGCGTTCAGATACGCGCTTACCCACGCAGTAGAGAACGCAATCGTTCATAGCGAAGCGGAAACGCCTGCTGTGACGGTTTCCATCGGCCCGTCTCCGAACACGGGGCGCGTTGAAATTCGCATTACGGATCGAAACGCGCCGATTGCTGACGCTGAAATTGAGAGTGTATTCACTCGCAGCAACGTGACAACCACGTCTCACGGATCCGGCGTCGGGCTGTTCGTAATGAAGTGGTGTATCGAATCGCTCGGCGGCGAGCTCACGTTCAAGAGAAACGACTCAGGCGGAAACACGGTGTATTTTTACCTGCCGCCAGAGGAGGGCGCCGGGACGTATAGTAGCGCTTGCAACTGAATGCCCATTCGATCGCACGCAGTCGTGCGATCAGATGCGTGAAGACAAACGCTACGATAGCTCGCCGTCACAGCACCACCTGCACCGTCAGAAACAGCACCACGACGCCGAGCACGTCGCAGGTGTTGGTGACGGCCGGGATGACCACGTCGTCGGGGTCCAGTCGGAACCGGTAGGCGACGTACGTCGCCGCGAGTGTCACCGCGATCACGAGGACGGCGAGCGCGATCCCGGAGACGACCGAAATCGTGACGACGGTCGTGAGCGCCAACCGAACGCCGCTCACGAGCGCGGTGAGTCCCCACGCGCCGACCCCGACGATCGGGAAGATCGACAGCGCGAGCGCGAACGTCGCGAGCGCGTTGCCCGCGAGGTGCTCGTCGGCGGGATCGAACGAGAGCGTGCCGAGATGAAACGACGTCGAGAGCCGCGCGGCGAGGATGCTCCCGAGATTGCCCGCCGTCCCGATCGTCACGGGAACGAGCGCGAGAAGCGTCGGGTACTGAAGCAGTTGCGCCTCGAACCGCCCGAGCACCAGCCCGCTGCCGACCTCGACGAGCGTCAGAACGAGCAGCACCGGGAGCATTGCGCGCGTGATCGCTCGGACGGTCCACTCGGTGGGCACTCAGATCACCCCCGCGACGAACAGGACGAGCCTGACCGCGACGAGCAGAAAGAGCATCCCGAAGAGGTCCCCGGTGGTCGTCACGAGCGGTCCGACGAGCGTGTCGGGGTCGCGCCCGCGGCGGTAGCCGGCGAAGACGGCCGTCACCACGACGCCCGCGAGCACGACGCCCGAGAGAACCCCGGAGACGAGCGCGGTCGCGACGAGCACTGGCAGCGGCGCGACCGGGTCACCGAGCACCGTAAGCACGGAAAACACCGCGACAGCCGCGAACGACGACGCGAGGAGGCCGTTGGCGAGCGCGGCCGCGACCGCCGCGCGGAGGCGCTCGTCGCCCCCGCGGATCCGCGGCTCGACGAGCCCCTGATGGAGGGCGGTCGAGATGCGCGCGCCGAGCGAGCCGTAGACATTGCCACGCGTCGCCAGCAATGCCGGGACGAGAACGAGCAGCCCCGGTACGTCGCGGATCTCTGCGCGCATCCCGCTGAGAACGATCCCCGCGAGGAGGCCGCCGACGAGGCTCGCGGCGAGTGCTGGGAGCGCCTCGCGGTAGGCCTCGCGAGCCACGTCCCGGACAGTCATACGACTGTCGACGACCGCGGGGGTGAAAAATCGGACGTGTTGCGGACGTCGGGGGCTGCGTTAGTCGCCGAACGGGCCGAGGCCGCCGCCACCGCCGCCCAGACCGCCCATTCCGCCGCCACCGCCCTGGTTCTGGAGCTTCTTCATCATCCGCTGCATGTCGCCGTCGCCCATCCCCTGGAACTGCTGGATCGTCTGCTCCATCATCTTGTGCTGCTGGAGCAGTTCCTGGACGGTCTCCTCGTCGGTCCCGGAGCCGCGGGCGATGCGCCGGACGCGCGAGGCGCCGATCGACCGGGGGTTCTCCAGTTCGTCCTCGGTCATCGAGTCCATAATCACGTCGAAGTCGCGCATCCGGTCCTGCGTGACGTCCATCGCGTTGTCGGGGAGTTGGTCCATGAAGCCGCCGCCGAGACCCGGGATCATATCGAGGACCTGATCGAGCGGTCCCATCCGGTTCATCGCCTCCATCTGCTTTTGCATGTCCTTGAGGGTGAAGGGCCCCTCCATGATGTCTTCGGGCTCCCAGTCGTCGTCCTCGTCGCCGGTCTCGGCCATCGCCCGCTCGACGCGCTCTGAGAGCTGCTTGAGATCTCCCATCCCGAGCAGCCGGGAGATGAAGCCGTTGGGCTCGAAGCGCTCGATGTCCTTGACGGTCTCGCCCGTCCCGAGGAACGCGATCGAGGAGCCGGTCTCGTTGACGGCCGTCAGCGCGCCGCCGCCCTTCGCCGTCCCGTCGAGTTTGGTGACGACGACGCCGCCGATGCCGATGGCGTCGTCGAACTCGCGGGCCTGCTCTTTGGCGCCCTGTCCGATCGCGGCGTCCAAGACGAGCAGCGAGCGATCGGGGTCGACGACGCGCTCGATCTCTTCGATCTCGGCGATGAGATCGTCTTCGAGCGCGTGCCGACCGGCGGTATCGACGATGTGGACGTCGGCGTCCGCGGTCGCTTCCAAGCCGTCGCGGGCGATCTTGACGGGATCCGACTCGTCGGGATCGCCGTAGAACTCGACCTCCGCGCGCTCGCACATCTGCTCGGCCTGGTCGTACGCGCCGGGTCGGAAGGTGTCCGTCTGGATGACGGCCGGGCGCAGCCCCTTCTTCGAGAACCACCACGCCATCTTCGCGGCGCTCGTGGTCTTCCCCGAGCCCTGCAGGCCCGCGAGGAGGATGGTCTGCGGTTCCAGCGGGAGCTCGGTCGATTCGCCGACGAGCGAAACGAGCTCCTCGTAGACGATCTTGAGAACGTGGTCCCGCGCGGGCGTTCCGGCGGGGGGTTCCTCCTCGGTCGCGCGTTCTTTGATTGACGAGGAGAGCTCCATCACGAGGCTCACCTCGACGTCCGCAGAGAGCAGCGAGCGCTGGATCTCCTTGACTATCTCCTCGACGTCCTCCTCGTCGAGGCGGGACTTCCCCTGCAGTTTGTCGAGACTGCCGCGGAGGGAACTCCCGAGATTATCGAGTACCATTACTCCGCTCTAGGCCGCCACGCGGGTAAAGGCTTTTTCTGCGGGGCGGACGGCTTCGCCCCCCGACAGGACGCGGCGCGGCGACCTACTCCTCGTCGCCGACCAACCGCGCGACCATCCGTTCGGGGTCGAACCGCTCGAGGTCGTCGTAGCCCTGCCCGATCCCGAGAAAGAGGATCGGCTTGCCCGTGACGTACGCGATGGAGATGGCCGCGCCGCCGTTGGAGTCGGCGTCGGCCTTCGTGAGGACCGCCCCGTCGATCTCGGCGGCGTCGTTGAACGTCTTCGCGCGCTCGACGGCGTCCTGCCCGGCGACGGCCTCGTCGACGAACAGCGTCATATCGGGGTCGACCACGCGGTCGATCTTCTCCAGTTGGGCCATCAGGTCGTTGGAGGTGTGGAGCCGCCCCGCCGTGTCCCCGAGGACGACGTCGATGTCGTGCGCCTCGGCGTACTCGACCGCGTCGTAGAGCACCGCCGCGGGGTCGCCGCCCTGCTCGTGGGTGATGAGCTTCGTCCCGAGGTTATCGGCGTGTTTCTGCAGTTGCTCGTTCGCGCCGGCGCGGTAGGTGTCGCCGTTCGCGAGAACGACCGACAGCCCGCGCTCCTCGAAGTACCGGGACAGCTTCGCGATGCTCGTCGTCTTCCCGACGCCGTTGACGCCGGTGAAGACGATGGTGACCGGCTTTTCTGCCGATCGGACCCGCTCGTCGAAGTCGAACTGGCCGACGCTTATGACCTCATAGAGCGCGTCGTGCAGCGCGGTCTCGACGAGCTGGCCGGTCGTTTCGACCTGCGCCCGCGTCTCGCCGACCATCTTCTCGCGGATCGTCTCGAGGATCTCCTCTGCGACGTTCATCTCGACGTCGCTCTCTAAGAGCGCCATCTCAAGCTGCCAGAGGGGGTCTTCGAGGTCCTCCTCCTCGATGATCACCTTCCCGGTGGCGAACGCCGCCGCGCGCTTGAGCCGCCCGGGGCCCTCGCCGTCGTCGGGGTCCTCGCGAAGCGCGGCCGCGGCCTCGTCGGACGCGAGCGAGGCCGGTTCCTCGTCTCCCGCCGCGGAATCCGCCGCTGCCGGCTCGCCAGAGTCGACACCGGCGCCCGTCCGGTCGGCCTCGTCGGTCGCGGCCGCCGTCCCGGGTTCGCCGGGCTGTGTGTCCTGTGTGTCCCGCGCGTCAGCCGGTTCGGCTTGGGCCGTCGCTGCCGCGGACGCGTCCGTCTCGGCCGCGGCGTTGTCGCTCGTCTCGGCCGCGGCGTTGTCGCTCGTCTCGGCCGCGGCGCCGTCGCTCGTCTCGGCCGCGGACGCCACGGAATCGTCGAGGTCGGCGTCGGTCGCTGCGTTCTCTTCGGCCGTCTCCTCGACGTCTTCGCGGAAACTTGTGAGCTTCTTCTTCAGTCCGTCAAACATAGTGTCTGCCGCTAATTCCGTGATTGCTGCGCTATCGGGAGCGTCGTCGACAGCCGGGTTACTCGCCCTCGCCTTCCTGCATCTGCTGCATCTGCTGCATCTGCTGTTGCTGCATCTGCTGTTGCATCTGCTGGGCCTGTTGTTCGAGTTCCGCGCTCTCGGATTCGAGGTCGGCGATGTCCTCGCGGACCTCGGCGATGCGGTCGTCGAGGGCGTCGCGCTTGGCGTTCAGCGCGTCGACGGCGTCGTCGGCCGCCTGTTCGGCCGCGAAGTTGCCGCCGAGACCGACGATGATCTCGTCGATGTCCTGAATCTCCGCGCGGACGTACGCGCCGCCGCCGAGCGGGACCTGCACGGTCGAGCCGGTCTCGAGCGTCCCGATCGCCTCGATCGCCTCGTCGATCTCCGATTGCTCCGTCTGGAGGTCCTCGACGTCGGATTCGAGCGCCTCGATCTCCCCGTCGATCGCCTGCAGTTCCTGTGAGAGCTGCTGGAGTTGCTGCTGACCGCCGCCCATCATGCCGCGGACACCTCTTCTGCGACCTCGCCGATCTCGATCCGGTTTCGCTTCAGCCCGTGCTGGCTTCCGATGTTCGTGTACACGCGCTCGCGGGCGACGTTCTCGTTCGGTGCTTCGACGACCGTGTTGAACTCGCTGAACCCGTCGCGGCTCTGGAACCGGCCGCTCACTGCGTATTGACTCATACCAGATGATTTCCGAGCGAGCGGGAAGTATCTTCCTACTCGGAACCCCACAATCGGCCAGAGTCACGGCGCGAGAACGGAGTCCAAGCGCACGCGCGCCACGACGGCAACGGACGCAGTGGCGGCGAACGAAGCGGTGAGAGCGTCGACCGGCGCGGTAGCGGCGAACGCGACAGGAGCGACGGAACGTGACAGAAGCGGCGAACGCGACAGGATCGACGGAACGTGACAGGAGCGGCGAACGCGACAGAAGCGGCGAACGCGACAGGAGCGACGAACGGGGAGAGTGAAGCCGTCGTGAATCTCCGAGGAGAACGGGATCGGTCAGTCGGTCACTCGAGGTACCCGAGGGCGTCCTCGATCCGACTCAGCTCAGGTCCAGTCGTCTCCTCGCCGGCGACGTAGCCGGTTTCGTTGGCGACGAGGCCGGATCCGACGAGCGGTGCGCCGTAGTTGACGGTGCCGATGTCGGCGCGAACGTCGAGGTGCACCTCGAGCGCCTCGAGTTCGGGTTCGCGCGATTTCGGGTGACAGAGGACGCCATCGTTGGTCGCGACGGCCGCCGTGCCGACGGTCTGGACGTCCGCGAGTCCCCCGCGCTCGACCGGGACGCCGAGGGCCGCTTCGACGGCCTCGACGGCCGTATCGGAGAGCTCGGGGTGGACGTACGCGCCGTAGTCGTTCGCGAGAACGACGTTGCCCGCGGCGTTGATATTGCCCGGGAGCTCCGATACAGGGACCCCCGCGGCCGACTCGATCGCCTCCTTCTCGCGCTCTGTCGCCCGGCTCGTCACGAGAATCCCGTTCTCGTTGCCGGTCGCGAGCGCGCCGACGGTCCCGGAGCCGCCGACGGTCGTCGCGACGGCTTGGACGCCGAGCTCGTCGGTCATCGCGTCGACGACGTCCTCCTCGGCGTCCGACCGAACGACGAGCACGTCGTCCGTCGCGCGGGCGAACACGCCGACGTACGGAGAGCCGGCGAAGGAGGCGCGAAACACGTTACTCTGCCGGCTCCGCCTCGACGATGGACTCGCCGTCCTCGTCGAATCGGGCGGCGCGCACGCGGAGCTTGCTCGGCGGCTGCTGGCGGCCGCGCGCCCACACCGTCTCGTTGAGCGAGGAGTCCAGCCGGACGGCCTCCTCCTCGACCTTGAAGTGTTTCGCGAGGTGCTCGCGGATCAGGGACATCGCTCGCCCCGCGCGCTCGTGGGCGGGGACCGCGTTGACGTCCCGAAGCGGTACCGTGATGACGCGTTCCTCGAAGTCGCTGGCGCTCATCGTTACTCGTCCGTGTCACTCCGCCGCCAGTTGCGGCGCTTGGGGTTGCGCGTGACTTCCATGTCCGTCTTCATCATCACCCAAGCCGGAACGCGCGTGTTCTGGCGCTCCAGTTTGGCCAGGCGCTTCTTTTTGGCCTTCGACTTCTTGCTCATAGTGCTCGCTACTTTCCCCGGACCGCATAAAATCTTGTTCCTTCGGGCCCGCGCCAGTGCGAGCGCCTCACACGCCGATAGAACCGCGTTGTCGATCTCGACGGCGGCATCCAGATCACACCGCTCGCAGCGCGCGCTCCTCGGGTCAGATCCACAGGCGGGAGTGAACCATAGCGGCGGATCGGCTACGAGCTGCCGCAACGCCGCTAGAGGCCGAACGACGCGACGGTCTCGTACTCCGGTCCGTCGCTCCGCAGCGTGCTCTCGGTCAGGTTGATCCGATCGACGTGGAACGCGCCGAGGTCCGGGTCGCCCTCGCGGACGACGCGCCGGACGAGGCTCTTCCCGCGAGCGTCGTCCATCCGAGCGAGCGTGACGTGCGGCGTGAACGCGTGATCGTCACCCTCGAAGCCGAGCGCGGTCAGCTCTCGCGCGACAGCCTCGTGGAGCCGCGTCGTCTCCGCGGCGCCCGCGCGCTCGCGGACGCCCGCCCACACCACGCTGACGTAGTCGAGAGAGGGGAAGACGCCGAACCCGCCGACGCGGAGGTCGAAGGGGTCGACGCCGGCGTCGTCGACCGCGCGTGTCAGCGCCGCCTCGATGTCCTCGAGCCGCTCGGGGTCGACATCGCCGATGAAAAACAGCGTCAGGTGCGCCTGCGCGGGATCGACGAAACGCAGGCCCGCGGCGTCCACAAAACGCTCCTGCGCGTCCGCGACGGCGTCCGCGAGCCGATCCGGGAGGTCGATGCTGACGAAGAGCCGCATACGCGGTCGTACGCGACCGGGAGGTATTACCTCTGTGGCGCATCCCCGAACGGCCGCTACTGCTGTGACGCAGTGCTTAACCGTCCCGACACCCAACCGCGGGGTATGACTGACGGCGAGCGAACCGACCACGAGTTCTCCTCGGGACAGGGCTTCGGGGAGGACTACGACGAGTTCTCTCTGGACCCGCCGGAGCTGAAAGTGGACCCGACGAAGGTCGATCCCGTCGACACCCGCGTCGTGACGGACGAACTCGACAGGCGGAACATCGCGTCCGACCGAGTAGACGTCGACCAGCTCGTCGACGTGGGGCTCTCGTACATGCAGATCAACCGCTTCGAGGCGGCGACGGAGACGTTCGAGCGCGCGGCGCGCTTCGCCGACGAGGACTCCATCGAGGCCCAAGAGGCGTGGGTGAACAAGGGCGCCGCGCACGCCGAACTGGAGGAGTGGGACGAGGCCATCGGCTCGTACCGCGAGGCCCTCCGCGTCGACGACGACTCAGAGCACGCCGCGTCCGCCGAGACCAATCTGGCGTACGCGCTCTGGAACGCCGGCGAGATCGAGGCGGCGCTGCACCACGCCGAACGCGCCGTCGAGATCGACCCGCGCTTCCCGCAGGCGTGGTACAACCGCGGCTTCTTCCTCAGCGAGCGCGGCCTGAACGAGGACGCCGTCAACGCCTTCGACAACGCGATCCGCCTCGGAATGCGGACCGCCGACGTCCTCGAGGAGAAGGCGGCCGCGCTCGAAGAGCTCGGCGAGGACGAGGAGGCCGAGGCGGTCCAAGAGCAGGCCGAAGAGCTGCGCCAACAGCACGAACAGGAGCTGCTGAACCAACAGCAGCAAGCGAAACAGCAGCCCCGGTGATGTTACTCCGCGAACGACAGACCGCCGAGGGACTGCTCGTCTCCGTCTGCGACCCCGAGTGTCTGGGCGAGACCTACGCCGAGGGCGATGTCTCCCTGGAAGTCACGGAGGCGTTCTACGGCGGCGAGGAGGCCGAAACGGCCGGCGAGGAGGCGGTCGTCGATAGCCTCACCCGCGCCAGCGTCGCCAACATCGTCGGCGAGCGCGCCGTCTCCGTGGCCGTCGAGGCGGGCATCATCGACGAGGAGCGCGTGCTCTCGGTCGACGGGACGTTACACGCGCAGTTGCTGTGGATGTAATCCCACCTTTTTGCTGACTCGGGTGCGCCTCCGGCGCACCACTCGTTGCAAAAAGCTGGACCAAAAAGACGCCGCTCGCTCGGCCGTCGGCCTCGCTCGCGGGAGAATATCCTCGAGGGAGGAAGTGCCATCCTAGAGATGGAGGGTAGTCTTCCGTATCGATACGACAGATTAGCTACAATAGACGGTGCTTGCAGAGCGGGCAGTTAATCACGCTTCCTGAAAGCACGCCCTCGTAACCACCACCCGTTTCGTTTCCCTGCCCAGACCGAAGCCGTGTTAGTGCTGCGGCCGCTATCGGTCCCCAATGAGAACGCAGGAACAGTACCCGGTCGACGTCGCCTCGATACGAGAGGACTTCCCGATCCTCGACCGGAAGGTCGGCGGCGACATCGAGTCGCCGGGTGAGGGCCCCGACGACGACACCCCGCTGGTCTATCTCGACAACGCGGCGACGACGCAGACGCCGAAGCCCGTCGTCGACTCGATCGTCGAGTACTACTACGACTACAACTCCAACGTCCACCGCGGGATCCACCACCTGAGTCAGGAGGCCTCCGTCGCCTACGAGAACGCTCACGACCGCGTCGCGGAGTTCATCGGCGCGAACGGGCGCGAGGAGATCGTCTTCACGAAGAACACGACCGAGTCGCTGAACCTCGTCGCCTACGCGTGGGGACTCGCCGAACTCGGCCCCGGAGACACGGTCGTCCTGACGGAGATGGAACACCACGCCTCGCTCGTCACGTGGCAGCAGATCGCAAAGCGGACGGGCGCGAGCGTCGAGTACATCCGAGTCGACGACGAGGGGCGGCTCGATATGGACCACGCCGCCGAGTTGATCGACGACTCGACGGCGATGGTCTCGACCGTCCACGTCTCGAACACGCTCGGGACGGTCGCTCCCGTCGCCGAGCTCGCCGATCTGGCGCACGACCACGGCGCGTACGTCTTCGTCGACGGCGCACAGTCGGTCCCGACGCGACCGGTCGACGTCGAGGCGATCGACGCCGACTTCTTCGCGTTCTCCGGGCACAAGATGCTCGGCCCGACCGGCATCGGCGTGCTCTACGGGAAAGAACACATCCTCGAGGAGATGCAGCCGTACCTCTACGGCGGCGAGATGATACGGAGCGTGACCTACGAGGACTCGACGTGGGAGGACCTCCCGTGGAAGTACGAGGCCGGCACGCCCGTCATCGCGCAGGGGATCGCACTCAGCGCCGCGATCGACTACCTCGACGAGATCGGGATGGACCGCGTCCAGGCCCACGAGGAACTGCTCGCCGAGTACGCCTACGACCGGTTGTCAGAATTCGACGACATCGAGATCTACGGCCCGCCGGGCGACGAGCGCGGCGGTCTCGTCGCGTTCAACCTCGAAAGCGTCCACGCGCACGACCTCTCGAGTATCCTCAACGACCACGGCGTGGCGATCCGCGCTGGCGATCACTGCACGCAGCCGCTGCACGACAAACTCGGCGTGCCCGCGTCCACCCGCGCGTCGTTCTACATCTACAATACGACCGACGAGATCGACGCGCTCGTCGACGCCATCGACGACGCCAGACAGCTGTTCGCCTGATCGCTCGGAGTCCGGCGTCGGCTCCGCGCCCGCCCGAAACGCTTTGTGGCTGACACCCGACTCACCGGCACCGATGTCCACTGTCGTTCGGTTTCTCGTCGACACGACCGTGCGAACGATCAACGAGTTCGCGGCCGGGATCCAGACGGCCGCCCCGAAGCTCCTCACTGGCGTCGTCTTTCTCTTATTAGCGTACGTCGGGATCCGGCTGGTGACCGGCGTGTTTCGCCGCACGCTCGGAGCGATCTATCCCGACGAACAGGGGCTCATCGTGGATCTCGGGGTGACTGTCGCCGCGGTATTCCTGTGGTTCGGGGCCGCGCTGACGCTTCTCGAAATACTCGGGATGGGCGAGATCGCGGCGAGTCTCGGCACCGCCGCGGGGTTCGTCGCGCTCGGCGTCTCCTATGCGCTCTCGAACATGATCGCCGACACCGTCGCGGGCGTGTACCTGCTTCGCGACCCGGATTTCAATCCCGGCGACGAGGTGAAGTCCGACCCGGTCACGGGCGTCGTGACCGCCATCGAACTGCGGAAGACGCGGTTCCGCGACGGGGAGGGGCGCACCGTCGTCGTCGCCAACCGCGACGTCGAAAAGAAGTGGACGAGACTGGCGGGAGTCGACGACGCCAGCGACGACCCGGTTTCGGACGTCACCGACGGCGGCGAGGGGTAAACGCTCGGAGAAGAGCGGTTCCCCTCGGTTACGATCGGCTTACCGAGGTCCGCGGATCTCGTCGATATCCGGTCCCGTCGGCGACGCCGCACCGAACGCCTCGGCGCCGCTCAACCGGGTTGGGACCGCCATCGCGCCCATCGTCGGTTCGGGGAACCCCAGCGGTTCCGCTTCCGGACGAGGTAACGCTCACATCCGCCTGCGCCTGAAGGCGGTGAAATCCCGATGGGTAAGGTCGGACATCGACGGATCCATCCTGCCTATAGTAGCGTTTGCAAGTCTGTACACACTCGACCGCACGACGTCGTGCGGTCGGCTGGGCAATCAGTCGCAAACGCTACTATAAAGCCGCAGGGAGTCTCCTTGAGTCTGCATAACAAAGACCGGACTGGCCCACCGGTCGCTATGAACGTCACCGAGGCCAGCGAACTGGCCGCGGACGTGCTGGAGGAGGTGTCGAACGCCGTCATCGTCGACGAGTCGGTGTTGCGGACGGTTCTCACCGGCGTCGTCTCCCGCGGTCACGTCCTCTTGGAGGACGTCCCCGGGACCGGAAAGACGCTGACGGCGCGGAGTTTCTCGACGGCCCTCGGGCTCTCGTTCAGCCGGATCCAGTTCACGCCCGACCTCCTCCCGAGCGACGTGACGGGCACGTACGTCTTCAACGAGCGGACCCGCGAGTTCGAGTTCAACGACGGACCGCTCTCTGCGAACGTGGTCCTCGCCGACGAGATCAACCGGGCGTCGCCGAAGACGCAGGCGGCGCTCCTTGAGGCGATGGAGGAGCGACAGGTCACGATCGACGGCACGACACACGGACTCCCGGACCCGTTCTTCGTCATCGCGACGCAGAACCCGATCGAGGGGAGCGAGGGCACGTTCCCGCTTCCCGAGGCGCAGAAGGACCGCTTCCTGGTGAAGAGCAGCCTCGGCTATCCCGACGCGGCCGGCGAGCGCCGGCTGCTCGACCGACGCGAGGCCCGCGATCGACCGACGCCGACGGCAGCGCGCGTCCTCGACCGCGACGAGATGCGGGCAATACAGCAGGTGCCGGAGCGCGTGCGCGTCCACGACGACCTCAAAGAGTACGTCGTCGAACTCGTTCGAGCGACCCGAACGGAGCCCCGCGTCGACGTCGGCGTCTCCCCGCGCGGGTGTCAGCGGCTCTTCGAGGTCGCCCGCACTCGGGCGGCGCTGGCCGGGCGCGAGTACGTCACGCCGGACGACATCAAGGCCGTCGCCGAGCCCGCGCTGTCACACCGGCTCGTCCTGACGGCGGACGCCACGATCGACAGGGTCGACGAGCGAGCGGTGGTACGGTCGGTCGTCGAGAGCGTGCCCGTCCCGAGCGTCGGTCGCAGGGGGACGAGTGCGACGTCGGAGATCTGAGCGCGATACCGAAGACCCGAGTACGACAGCGGGGCACCGAGTGCGGCTCCAGAGCCCCGAAGTCGACGTCGAGGGGCTCGTCTGAGCGACGCGACCGCAGCGAACGACAGTCGTGGCGATCGTTTTCGACGTCTGCTCACCCTCGCATCGCCGCGACGAGGAGCAACAGTGCGACGAACAGCAGCGTGAACGACGCGAGCGACAGGCCCGTCGCGGCCGCGTCGCGGACGGCGAGGACCGCGACCACGCCGGCGAGACCGACAGCCACGCTCCCGGCGATGTGCACCGCTTCCAGCCGCCGAGTGACGGCGTCCCTGCCGAGCTGTCGTCCGACGCCGACGGCGTTCTCCGCGGCGCTCCAAGCGACGATCGTCGCCGCGGCGGCGACGAGCATCGGCGCGTCGTCGATCGCCAAGAAGAGTCCCGAGAGGACGACCGAGAGGAAGACACCGCCGGCCCCCAGTTTGATCAGGGTGCGCGAGCCGTCGCCCCGGACCGGGAGCAGGCCCGCCGCGAGAAGCGGGAGTCCGAGAAGGCCCGGGAGCACTCGGAGCGCGAAGCTGAGCGGCGGGCGCTCCGCGACGAAGACGGCTATCGCGGCGACCGCGGCGCAACCGCCCCCGACCGCGAACGCGATGCCCCAGTTCCGACGGCCGCGCCGATACAGCGTTCCGCCGGCGGCCACACCTACCAGTCCGGTGCCCTGGACGGCGAGCGCAGTCGGTACGACGTCGCCGTCGCCGAGCGCGAGGACGACACCGGCGGCCAGCGCGATCGCTACCGCCGCGCCGGGAACGGTCGGACGCAGGTTCGCCCGCCGGACGGTCACGGCTTCGACACCTCCGCGGCGTCAGCGACCGCCGCCGCGAGCGGGCGGTCGGGCGACCAGTCGACGACCGGGACGCCGATCCGGCGGAGTTCTCGGACGCGCTCTGTGCGCTCTACGGCCGCGAGCGTTCGACCGACGCTCCCGGGTTCGGTGACGTCGGGCGAGATCACGCTCGGCGGTCGGCCTTCGGCCTCGAACCGTCGGACGAATTCGACGATCTCGTTGTCGAGAAGCGGCGTGAACACGAGCGGTTGGGCGTCCGTCGGGAGTCGTGAGCGGATCGTGGCGGCCCGGTCGCTCAGGCTGGGTCCGTCGTCTGGCGGACGAGAACCGAACGCGGCGTGCGTCGCGAGAAGGCGCCGCGCGCGCACCCGGTGTGCGCGGCCGGTGCCGGGCGCAATCCAGGGCGCGTCGCGGCCGAGGCCGGCGATCCCGACCCGGTTACGTTCGTCGAGCGCCGACTCGAGCAGTTCCCGCGCCGCGGCGACGCCGTAGTCCACCGCGTGGGGTTCGTCCGCCCGCCCGCGGTAGGCGGCCGGTCGCGCGTCGATCACGATGACGACCGTCGCCGCCCGTTCGACGCGGTACTCGACGGTGGTCAGGTCGCCGGTCTGCGCGTACCGGTTCCAGTCGATCCGATTGACGGGATCGCCCGGGCGGTACGCGCGGGTCTGATAGAACTCGGTCCCGCTGCCGCCCTGCTCGGAGGCGATCCGCCCCGCGCCGCCGACCGCTCGCGATCGGAGCGGCGCCCGCGGGACGCCCGACGGGCACTCGATCGTCGTCTCCGCGGCGACTTCCGTCTCGACCTCGTGAGCACCGCTGAGGTTCCGCACCACCGCGGTCGCGGGGTCGAAGCGGTGCTGTCCGCGCCTGGCCTCGACGACGTAGGAGAACGACGCGCTGCGCCCGGGCAGGAGCGCGGTCCCGTGCCGCGGCGAGCCCTCGACGACGGACAGCGCGGACGGCGTCCCGTCGACGAGACGGAGGTCGAAGAGCGGCCGCTCCCCCGCGTTCCACACGGTCGTCGTCACCTCGACGCGGTCGCCGTGATCCGGGTTCTCCTCGCTGACGCGCCGCTCCAGCCGCAGTCGCGGTCGCGGCGGCGACGACACGAACGGGTAGGCGGCGACGACGACGCCGAGCGCGGCGACGAGGAGCAGCGACGGTCGTTTCCCGAGCAGGCCGATCCCGCCCGCCCCGAGGGTGAGAACGAGGATCCCGCGCCAGCGGTCCGTGGGGTACGCGTCCGTCATTGGTCACTCCCGACGGCGTATCGTTCGTTCTCCACGCTGCGGCGGCCGCCTTCGGGTTCTCGGCGGCCGGAAGCCGTTCCTCTCTGGTCGATTCCGACCTCGCGGCGGTCGCTGCGGGGTCGGCGACTGTCGTCCTCGGAACCGCGCCGTTCGCCGCTCTGTTCGCGGCGTCCGATTCCGCGCTCGCGACGTTCCTCGAGCGCGTCGAGCGTGCGACGGGCGGCGAACCGGAGCCAGCCCCCTCCTCGCCGAAGCGCGGCCGCCCTGTCGGCGAGCGGCGGCGGCTCGGACGACGCGCTGAGGAAGGCCGCCGCGATCGGATCGTCCGTCCAGGTTCCCTCGGCGACACGGCGCTCGGCCTCCGCTCTGCTACAGCCCGCCTTCGCGGCGATCGTCCGGACGGCGACCCCTCGGAGCCGTCGCCGGACGGACTCGCGGACGCTGGAGCCGAGGAGCGGCACGCGCCCTCGCCACCCGGACAGCTTCCGGTCGAAGTCCTCTCCCGGCACCGAGACGGGCGTCGAGCGCTCCACCTCCGGCATCGTCGCCTGTCGCGGACGCCCGGCTCCCGAGGCGAACGCCCACGTCCCCAGCGCCAGCGCGACGCCGCCGAGACCCGCGGCGAGGAGGTAGTCGCTCCCGAGCGCGGTCTCCGCCGTCGCCACCGCGGCCTCCAGCGGACCGACGGCGAAACCGCCGAAGGCGGCGACGAGACCGATCAGACCGGCGACGGCCAGTCCGACACGGACGGCGTCGATCTCCTCGGGTTCGGCCGTGTCCGTCTCCTCGGTCGAAGCGGTGTTCGTCTCTCCGGCCGCGACGGGGTCGGCCCCCTTCGTGGCGTCCGCCTCGGTCGCGACGTCCGCCCCGTCGGTCGCGACGGCGTCGCTCATTCGCCCGCCTCCCGCGATCTGGACCGGCGCAGACAGCGGCGAGCCCGTTCCACGCGGTCGTCGGTGACTGGGGCCTCGGCGTAGCGTACCTCCTCGAACAGCGTCACGAGCTCCCGCACTGCGTCCCCGTCGAAACCGGCGCGGGTCAGCATTTCGACGCACTCGCGCGGCGTCGCGCTCGGCTCCGGATCGACCCCGGACCGGGAGAGCAGCTCCAGCCACGCCCGTTCGACCTGATTGCTCGGCGAGCGGAAGGCCGGGGGCGGCGCGGCGTCCGCGGTCGTTCCGCCCTCGGTCGACAGAAGCCGCTCGAGTCGGGTTTCGAGCCACGCGAGGAGTCGGTCGCGCCTGTGAACGACTAGGATCACTGCGACGAGCAACAGCAGCGCCGGGAGCGCCGCTCGCAGCGCCCCGAGAAGTGCCAGCAGGAGGTCGTAGAGCATCGCCAGCAGCCCTTGGTCGGGTAATCCCGGGACGTTCCCTTCCTCGTTCTGGGACCGATCGACGCCGGTCGGTCCCGACTGCTCCGAGCGAGGGTCGACCGAGCTCGCCGCCGATTCGTCCGTCTCCGAGCCGTCGGCCCGACGCTGATTCCGGTTTTCGTCTCCGCTTCCGTCCTCGGACCGGCTCTGGTCGCTCGGGTCGCCATCCTGGGCTTTCTGGCCCGACTGGTAGGCCTCCTTCAGTTCGGAGGCCTCCTCTACCGACAGCGGGAGCGACGCGAAGTCCGGATTGATCGCGTCGTCCGGCGTGCCGGAGACGGTCGACTCCAGCGACGCGGACATACTCGTCAGGATCAACAGACAGCAGGCGACGACCACGAGCGCGAACGCGCGTTGGCGCCTCATGCTGTGCTCCGGTCGCTGATACGTGGGTCGTTCTCGAGCGCGCGGACGCTCCGCTCGCCCGCGATCGGACGGCCACCGCGCCCGCCGACTGCCCGGCCTCCGCATCGTCGGTCGAAAGCGACGTCGTCCGCGTCCGAGGCGGCGCCGGCGGACTCCGGATCGAACCTGCTCCTCGCCACCCGTAATCCCGGCGACACGGTAGTCGACGCAGCGCGTACCATCTGGCGCGCATACGGATACGGCGGACGTTGTTATGCGCTCGTTATTCGCAGCGCGGGGCAACGCGACGTGACTCGATTCGCCGACGGAGAGCCGGGGGTGGTTGATAATCTCATCCTACATCCGGAAGGCGGCAGGAGACGGACGTCGCGGCGGAACCCTTTTGCGCGGCACTCTCGTACCGATGACAACGATGGGACTCGGCTCGGATATGTATCGGCAGCAGATCCTGGATCACTACAAGAACCCCCGGAACAAGGGTGAGATGTCCGATCCGGACTTCTCTCACACCGGGGAGAACCCCTCCTGCGGGGACACGATCACGGTGAACGTCCGCCTCGAAGACGACGGGGAGACCATCGAGTACGTGACGTTCACGGGCGACGGCTGTGCGATCAGTCAGGCTTCCGCGAGCATGCTCTCCGAAAAGCTCCGGGGGCTGACGCTGTCGGAACTCGACGCGATGGACACCGACGACGTGACGGAGATGCTCGGCGTCGACATCTCGCCGATGCGGATCAAATGCGCCGTCCTCGCCCGCCAGGTGGCGCAGGACGGCGCGAAGATCCACGAGGGCGACGTCGAGATCGAAGAGACGACGACTGAGGACTGACCACCGCGTGAGGACGGTGCCAGTTGTGGTACCGGAGTTTATACAGATTAGGCGAGAAAACCCACGACTTCAGTCGTGGGAGGATGTCACCAATTGGCGGTATCCCGGCGGCTGGACGAAAGCCGGCATCATCGGTGGCGTCGCGTGG
This sequence comes from Halobellus sp. GM3, assembly GCF_052545375.1. Taxonomy (NCBI): domain Archaea; kingdom Methanobacteriati; phylum Methanobacteriota; class Halobacteria; order Halobacteriales; family Haloferacaceae; genus Halobellus; species Halobellus sp. GM3. Next base: position 169,853 of record NZ_JBQWLT010000006.1, read on the forward strand.
ATCACCGCTCTCATCGTGCTCTGCGTCGTGAACTCTGTCCTCCGACTCGGCGTCGGGGCGTTCGGAGTTCCGGGGGCATAGACGCCCAGCGGAGTCGTGGAACGAGCAACTGGCCTCCTCAGAGTTTCTCGGCGTCTTTCGCTTGGTCGCTCCGACGGCGCGCCTGATCGAGGCGGTTGCTCGTGGCTCGGGTCAGGCTCCCCGGGAGCGAGCCTGTTGCCTCTTCGAGTCTGGTTGCGACGCGGTCCAACCGTTCGATCACCGTGTCGAGGCGCTGGTCGGCCTGTCCCCGCGCCCCGGCGTCGGCCGCCTCAGCCGCACGTCGCGAAGCTTCCGCGACCGCGTCTAAAGCGTTCGTGAGCCCCGTTATCGCGTTCTCGCGGCCGCCACCGTCACTGCTCCGGTCGTCGTCACCGTCGTCGCTTTCCGCGGCGGCCGCCACCTGGTCGCGGGTCTCCGCCGCGACGTCTGCGACATATTCGGCAAGCGGCGCCTTCCCGGTCCGCGGATTGTCTACACGCACGCGCGCTTCGTCGCCGGGGTTGACGCGGAACGCGCCGACCTCGTCGTCGCCGTCTCTGACTTCCGTCGTGTACGCCCCGCCGCTGTGGACGTAGACGGCGTCCGGACCAGAGAGCGGCGCGTCGTATAGACGCCCCGCGAAGTCGTCCTCGACTGCGAGACCGCGCAAGTCGCTGTCGGCCTCGCTCGGATCGATCTCCATCTTCACGGCGTGCTTGCGGGCGACGACGGGGATTTCGCCCTCGACGCCGGCCGGCGTCACCGCATCGTCCTCACCGACAGTCACGGTTTCCGAATGGGGTGCGACGCCCGCGCCGTTGATCGTCAGCTCGTGATCGCCGGCCGGGACGTCCCTGACGACGGCGATCCCGTTGAACGTCGGGACGGCCTCGGGATCGCTCCGGAGCAGCGCGAACATCTCCAGCGGCGAAGAGACGGTCGTTAGTCCCTCGTCGTCCGGAGCGTCCTCGTCGGTGACGGCGTTCGTCACGCCGGCGACGACCTGGCCGACAGGAGACGGCGCGCCGATGGCGTCGTAGCGGTCGGCCAGCGCCTGCCGGTGTTTCGGCTCGCTGATGTCGGAGGCGGGGTTCTCATAGCGCGGATCCTTCCACGGGACGCCCGCAGTCGTGATGTGGCCCGCAACGGCGTCCTCTGCGAACTCCGGCACGGAGAACTCGAAGCTCAACTGCGGCCCGATGAAGTCGTCGATATGTTCGAGCTCGCTGCTCGGGTGCAGGTCGTACCGCACGTCGGTCTCCCCGTCCTGCGCGTCTCGGTAATCGAACCGGTAGCCGGTCTCCCGTTCCGGGAGGTCCGGCGGTGATTGCAGCTCGTCGAACGAGCGAACCGTCAGTGCTTCCGGAATAAGGTTCGAGGCGTCCACAGACGGCAGGCGGTCGTGCTCGTAGAACGGTTCCCCGTCGAGTTCGGGAACCGCGTACGGGAGCGCAAACCCCTCGTCCCGCGGAAGGCCGTACGCCAGCGGGATGCCCGCGACAGCGTCGATGCCGTCGATAACGCTATTGGTGATGTCGGCGACGCCCCCTCCGAGCGGGAGTCGTTGGAAGCGTTCGGCGTCGTCGTTCACCGAGAGGCCGCTCGAGTGCGATCCGAGCTCGGAGAGGATCCGCGGTCTGGTGCGCTCGGGGTCGAGGAACTCGTTGTTCGGGACCGTCCGTGAGTGCGAACTCGCGACGTGGAGTTGTGGTTCCTCAGTATCGGTGTCCACGAACACGTGCAGGACCTCCCAGTCGTGCCAGTGGAAGTTCGCCGTGAACTGATCGAACACCGAGTAGAACCAGAACTGGACGACCGCCAGCGGTGACTCCTCGTACTCCACAACGTTGTAGAAGCCGGTCGGTGCGGGCGGGTCGTCGGCACCGCCCTGATCGACGTAGCCGTTGAGAGCATCGAAGCCGTCGACGACGGTTTCGCCGTCGAGTTCGCTCTCGAACGCTCGGGGGTCCGTCGGAAACCACCGCTCGTTTCTGTCGAAGTACAGCGTCGGTGCGAACTGTTCGGCGAGCGCCTGCGCACGGTTATCGCCGACGGTCGACGCCTCCCCATCGTCGCGGGTATCCAACGCTGAACAGCCGGCAAGCGCCGCAGTCCCGCCTCCGGCAAGGGAAGCGAGCAGTGTCCGCCGATCGATGGGGACAGGGTTCTCAACTGGCATACGCTACCTCTCTCGTCTCATCGGATAATAGGAGGGCATCGAGCTGATCGTTGGGAGAGACTCCATTCCACGGGAACGAACGGTTCACCGCCGACGAACGGCCGAAGGCCGTGATGTCGGCCGCCTTTTCCCCCTAGGGTTTTGCGCCGAGCGGTGCGCCGCAGGCGCACCCGAGGCGGAAAAAGGAGGGTCCGTTACTCGGGCTTCAGGCCGCCGTCCTGCACCCGCATAATACCCTCGCCGTCGGCGAGGTTGGGGGCGTCGACGAGGCGGACGATCCGCTTGTCGCCCTTCGACTTCCGGAGGTAGATGCGGAACGTCGAGGTGTGACCGAGGATGTTGCCGCCGATCGGCTGGGTGGGGTCGCCGAAGTACGAATCGGGGTTGGAGGCCACCTGATTCGTGACCAACACGGCGGTGTTGTAGAGGTCGCCGATCCGCATCAGGTCGTGGAGGTGCTTGTTGAGCTTCTGCTGGCGGTCGGCGAGTTGGCCCCGGCCGACGTACTCCGCGCGGAAGTGAGCGGTGAGCGAGTCGACACAGAGCAGGCGAACGGGGAACTCCGCGTCCTCGTTGTCGCGGGCGATCTCCTTGGCTTTCTCCGCCAGCAGGATCTGGTGATTGGAGTTGAACGCCTTCGCGACGTGAATGTGGTCGAGGAAGCTGTTGAGCAGCGCGTTCATCGTGTCATCGTCGCCGGGCGATCCCTCGATCTCGCGGCGCTCTAAGAGGTCGGCGATGATCTCGTCGTCGAGGCCGCGGACCATGTCGTCGATCCGCTCCGGGCGGAAGGTGTCCTCGGAGTCGATGAAGATACAGGAGCCCTCGAGCCCGCCGTGCTCGTGGGGGAGCTGTACGTTGACCGCCATCTGGTGTGTCACCTGCGACTTGCCGGCGCCGAACTCGCCGTAGACCTCGGTGATCGACTGCGTCTCGATACCGCCGCCGAGCAGGTCGTCGACCTCGGGGATCAGCCACGAGAGCTTGCCGATCTCCTCGCGCCGTTCGAGAACCGCCGCGCCGGTCTCGAAGCCGCCGATGTCAGCGGAGTCCCGCGCGGCGTTGATGATGTCGGCCGCGGTCGACTCGCCGACGTCGGCGGTGTTCGACATCTCGCCGGGGCTCGCGACGGCGATCGCCTGATAGCTCTCGAACCCCGCTTCGACGAGTTTGTCTGCGGTCGCGGGACCCACACCGGGGAGACTCTCGAGATCGTCTTCTGGCATCGTATCTCCTCCTGTGCCCCACTCGCACATAAACCCTCGTTAACACCACGGTGTAAGTGAAACCGCTCGACTGAGCGGACAGTCGAGCACCCACCAGACAAGAGTTCAAACCGGAAGGCGCGGGCTACGCGCCGCCGTCGTCGCGGAGTATCGCCGCCACGTCGGCGCTCACGGACGGCACCGCGCGGCACGTCTCGGCGACGACGACGTACCCGGCGGCCTCCCGTTCGACGAAATCGACCCGGGTCTCGCCTTCGTACTCGGAGAGCCGGTCGTCGATCCAGCGGAGTTCGCGGGCGAATCGGGGGAGAACCGCGTCGACGACGAGCCGATTTCGGCCCGCCTCGCGAGCGGCGCTGATCGCGTCGACGGCGTCTGCACGGAGCTCAGAGACGTCTTCTACTTCTTCGACCGCGACGTCGTCGCCATCTTCGATTCGTTCGCGGAGCGCCTCGAACGCGCGGAGGTATACGAGCGTTTCCGCTGCGGTGGGCGTAGCACCCGCGAGCGACGGCGGGTCCCGCTCGTCGCCGCGGTCTTTGGTACGCCACCGTGCGTCCCGGAGGACATCGTCGAGGGCGATCACGCCCGCGGTCCGTCCGACGTCTCGGTCCACGAGCGACGTCGGGTCCTCGGTCTCGTCAGGGAGTGACTCGGCGCGCGTTCGAATGCGTTCGTCGAAGGCGTCCCGCGCGGCTGCGAACCGCTCGCGCAAGTGCTCCGCCCGCGTGAGATTCCCCCGGAACCGATCGAAATAGTACGACGCGACCGCCACGGAGGTCCGCGCGCGTTCGATGTCGACGGCGATGTCGGCGAAATCGAGCGGCTGCTCCGCCGCGTATTCGAGTTCGCGCTCCCTGAGCGACAGCCAGTTCCGCGCTGCACGGATCTCGCGCTCGATCTCCGCGTGAACGACCGCTGCCCGCACCGGGTCGTCGCCGACGTACTCCCATCGGGACGCGAGCGCGTCGACGTCGGAGGAGACATCCGACCGGGACTCGCGGAGGTCGTCGATAGTTGCGTTCCCCTCGATCGCGCCCCAGGCTGTCAGTACCTCGTGGGCGCCCGTTCTGGCGCGTGTCGCGCGCCCGAGGCGTTCGTAGGCCGTCCCGGCCTCAGAGGACTCGCGGATTGCCCCGCGTGCGGCCTCGTACTCACCGTTTATCCGCTCGCGGATCACCCCGTTCGGAATCTGTGTTTCGGCGAAGGGCGCGGGCACCGAATCGAGTTTCGCCTGAGCGACCTCGCGCTGTTCGGCGACGAATGCGGTTCCGATGTCGACCGGAAGCGTCTCGGAGACCTCGGGTGCCTCGTCGTCGGCGAGGGCGGCGACCGCGTCGCCGTCGATCGTCGCCGGCCCCGATCCGGGCAGCTGATCGAGACACCCGGACAGAGACGCGAACCCGAGCGCTCCGGAGAGCCCGAGCAGCTCCCGGCGGCCGATCTGTCCGTCCTGTCGGCAGTCCGGAGGCGTTCGGGTCACGACTGTCCCCCCTCCTCGGTCGCCATCGGTTCACCAGTCGGCGTCCGACACCGACCGCCGCCGCTGGATCCGTAGCTCCGGACCGAATCAGGGTTCAACGCGGCCGGAATACGGATCAGGTTCGTCACGAAATCGTCGGAATCGGCCTCACAGGCGACGTCGGCGTCGCGGAGAATCCGCGCGTAATCAGTCTCGATTTCGGTGTCGGTCCAGCGGATCCAGCACAACCGCCGTTCGTAGCACTCGCCGACAACGTGTCCCTCGATATACACCGACTCCGACTCGAAGTCGGTCTCCGCGAGGAGCGAGCGGGCGCCGTCGGCGCCGTCGACGTCCGCGAACGCGAGCGAGTCGGCCCGCTCGGCGTCGGCGACGAGGTCGTGTTGCCAGCGGTCGAACCGCGGGGTTCCCTCGGAGTCGGCTCCCGACTCATCCGTCTCCGAGCCCGGGTCTCGAACGATCGGCGCTTTCTCCGCGTTCCTGAGGCTCACGTGCGTCGGGTCGGTCAGGGCGTCTTCTGGCGGGTCGGCGTCAGGCCCCGACCGGGCGGTGCTCGAAGCGGAGCCGCTTCCGCCGCAGCCCGCGAGCGCGGAGACGCCGAGAAGCGTCCCCATCGATTGGAGGAGGCGCCGCCTACTCGGCGAGGGAGTGTTGGAGGGCATCGCACGGATCTATTCGACAGGGGGGTAAATAGCCACGGGACCGGCGGCTTCCGGTGGCGGCGAGGACCTATATACGATCGGGCAGCCAGACGTGGCGTGCGCTAGAAACCGTCCCGCGTCGAGCCGCGGTTGCTCGGCACGTCGACGCGGGCGCCGATATCCGAATCGGTTAGCGGGGGGCCGGATTCGGGGAGAAACCGTCGTGCCGACTGTTCGCCACGCCGCACCTGACAGGCCGTCTCAGTCCGGGTGTCCGTCTCACTCCCACGGGTGACCGCCGTCGCGGTCGGGCCACATCGGATACCAGTAGGACTCGTCGTCCTCCAGTCCCAACTCGCCGTCGAGCACCGACTCCAGCTTGAACTCCAGCCGCTGGTTCCGCTCCTTGCCGGGCTGTGGGGCGAAGGGATAGTACGCGCCACGTCGGAACGAGTAGATCCAGTACGCGCTGTCGGCGCCATCGCTCCCATCGTCACCAGCGCGCTCGAATCCGAACACCGCCGCGAGGATCCGCGAGCCATAGCCCCGTTCGATGAACTCGTCGGCCGCGAAATGGATACTGGTCACCAAGTCCTCGGGGTCGTCGTCGCGGAGGACGACCCACTCCCAGCCGTGGCTGTCCTCGCGGATGTCGAAGGCCGTTCCGGTCTCCTCCTCGCCGGCGCGGAGGATCGCTTCCACGTCCCCGACGGTCTCGGCGAAGTCGGTGCTGTCGACGCCGGAGAAACAGAGCGCTGCGGCCCCGACGGAGCGGAAGCCGAGATCGGCCTCCATCGTGACGTAGGCGGTGCTCATCCCGAAGAGGTCCTCGGGGTCGGCGTCGCGCGTCGCGTCCGCCTCGGCGTTCGTCCCGAGAACGGTTCTGAGGGTGTCCAACAGCCCCATCTACCGCAGTCGCCTCCGTTCGAGCGCCGGATAGCGTCCCGACAGCGAGACGCGGACGCGTGCGAGCATCGTCACGACTCCATCTCCCGTTCGAGGTCACGGAGGCGTTCGACGCGCGTTTCGGTCGCGGGATGAGTGCTGAACAGCCGACCGATGAAGTCGCTCTTCAGCGGCACGATGAAGAACGCGTTCATCTCCGACTGCTCGCGGAGGTCCTCCTTCGGGACGCGGTCCATCCGGCCGTCGATCGTTAAAAGCGCCGACGCGAGCGCGGAGGGGTTGCCCGTGATGAGCGCGCCGCCCCGATCGGCTGCGAACTCGCGGTACCGCGAGAGCGCGCGGATCAGGAAAAAGGAGACGACCCACACGACCAGCGAGGCCACGATCGCGACGAGGAACCCCCCGCCCCCCTGTCGGTTCCGGCCGCCGCCGAACCAGAAGCCCATCCGGACGATCATGAACGCGACCGTCGAGAGGAACGACGCGATCGTCATCACCATCACGTCGCGGTTCTTCACGTGTGCGAGTTCGTGGGCGATCACGCCCTCTAGCTCGTTGCGATCGAGCGTCCCGAGGAGTCCGGTCGTGACGCAGACGGTCGCCTTCTTCTGCGAACGGCCGGCCGCGAAGGCGTTCGGCACGCGAGAGTCGGCGACGGCGACGGTCGGCTTCGGCAGGTCGGCCTGCTGGCTGAGCCGGGAGACCATCGCGTGCAAGTCGGGATACTCCTCCTCGGTGACTTCCTTCGCGCCCATACTGTAGAGCGCGAGTCTGTCGCTGAAGAAGAACTGCGCGAGGGCGAACGCGCCCATCAGCGGGAGGTAAATCAGCGATCGGGACCACACGAGCGCACCGACGAAGACCATATAGAGGGCGAAAAGCAGGAACATCGTCAGGACCATCCGGCCCCGGAGCCCCCAGTCAGGTTTCCAGTCCATACCCCGACTATGGCCTCGGGGTAATAAACCGTGTTGGGGAGGGGGACGGCGCGGGCGGCGGCCGTTCGTCGCGCTTAACCGCCTCCGTCGTCTACGGACGCCGATGAGTTCGGGTGACTTCTGTCCGCGGTGCGGGGATCCGGTTCCGGAGCGAGCGGAGCCGCTGCCCGGCGCGCCCCGCGAACGCGACGCTGTCCTCTGCGATGACTGTTACTTCGAGGACTTCGACCTCGTCGACGCGCCCGAGCGGCTCGAGGTCCGCGTCTGTTCGCAGTGCGGCGCGGTCTACGAAGGCAACCGCTGGGTCGACGTCGGCGCGCGCGACTACACCGACGTCGCCGTCGAACAGGTGACCGAGGCCCTCGGCGTCCACCTCAACGCGGAGAACGTCCGCTGGGGCGTCGAACCCGAGCAGGTCGACGAGAACACGATCCGAATGCACTGCACCTTCGGCGGCGTCGTCCGCGACACGTATCGGGAGGAGCGCGTGACGGTGCCGGTGCACATCTCGAAGCAGACGTGCCAGCGCTGCGGCCGCATCGCCGGCGGCTACTACGCGAGTATCGTTCAGATTCGGGCCGACGAGCGGAATCCCACTCCCGAGGAGGAACAGCGAGCCGTCGAGATCGCCGAGTCGTACGTCGCAAAACGCGAGGCCACCGGAGCCCGCGACGCGTTCATCACCGAGATCAAAGAGACCGACGACGGCACCGACATCAAGATCTCGACGAACCAACTCGGCGGCGGCGCCGCGAAACGGATCGTCCGGGCGCTCGGCGGGCACGTCGAGGAGTACCCGACGCTCGTGACCGAGGACAGCGACGGCAACGAGGTCTACCGGGTGACCTACGCCGTTCGGCTCCCGAAGTACACCCCCGGCGACGTCATCGACCTCGAGGACGGCGACGGGCCGGTGCTGGTCAGGAGCGTACGCGGGAACCTGAAAGGCGTCCGACTCGCGACCGGCGACCCGTACGAGGCCGACTTCGAGGAGGGCGAGACGCCGGAGGCGCGCCGCTTGGGGACAGTCGACGACGCGTCGGAGACGACGGTCGTGACGGTCGAAGACGAGTACGCGATCCAGGTGCTCGATCCGGAGACCTACGAGGCGAAGACGATCGCCCGTCCCTCGTACGTCGACGCCGACGCGCAGACGGTTCCCGTACTGAAGAGCCGCGCCGGACTACACGTGCTTCCTGCTCGCGCGGCTGCTGTCGGCGACGACCAGTAGCGACTCACCGACAGTGCGGATCGGCAGACGTCGAATCGATTGGAGTTAATCCGCCGCGTGTGACCGGCCGTGGCCCTCGCGCTCGGTGACCGAGATACCGTGCCGCGCGAGCGCCATCGAGAACGCGTCCGTCGAGCGACCCGCCCGCGACGCCGCCTGCGAGAGCGTCAGTGTTCCGTTCTGGTACAGGGTCATCGCCGTGTTCAGCCCGTGTGTGTACATTGCCGGACAGTAGGTACCACGATATCAGTGGTGTTAACTATTGTGTGAGATACCGTCCCAAACAGACACACATTGTCCGTGATGCCGGACGCATCTCCAATAATAGCAGATTATATATTTACTTTCTAAACCAAAATGGAAGTACATTATAGATACGTCTCGGAGTTCGAAAGGTTCCCTGACAGACACGACACCGAACGGGGATACAGTGAAAAATTCGCAAACGTTGCGCCGAACGATACGTCCGGCCCCCGCTCACGAACAGCGGACGGCGTTCGAATCGGCCGTCAGCGGCTCTCGCTGCGCGTCTCCGCGCGGTGCTCGGAGATGATCTGGTCGACCATCGAGGCCTTCCGCTCCTTCCGGCGCGATTCGGCGCGGCGCTCCCAGTCGTCGACGGCGGCCTCGACGTCGGACTCGCGGGCCACCGCGAGTTCGTCCACCTCTTGGATCGTGACGTCGTCGGCGGGGGCGACCGGGATTTCGTGCTCGAAGAGGATGCGGTCTGCGACCTCCGAGAGGTTGCCACCGGAGCGGAGGACCACGCGCGGGTCGACGGCGGCGAGTCGCTCGGCCGTCGAGCGGCCGGCGCCGGAGGCGTCGCGGAGGTAGACGACGTCGCCGGCGGCGAGGCCGTACTCCTCGTCGGCCGTCTCGATGGCGTCTCGGGTGAACTGGTCGATCACCTTCACCGAGACGAGGTCGCCGTCGGTGTCGACGTCGGCGAAGTTCGAGTGATCGAGTTTCCAGAGCCGCTTGAGCCGTTCGAGCTTCTCATCGAGCGCCTCGTTTTCGCCCTCCAGCGTCTCGACCCGCCGTTCGAGCCGGTCGTTCTCGCGTTCGAACCGCTTGACCTCCCGCCGCTCTCTGGCCTTCCGGCGCTCTTCGCGCTTCGCTTCCGAGAGCTTCGTCTCGTACTCCTCGATCGTTTCTTCGCGGTCGTCTATCGTCTCGTTCAGGTCCTCGACGTGCGACTCCAAGCGCTCGACTCGGGTCTCCAGCCGCCGGATCCGCTTTTCGTCCTCGGAGAGTTCGCGCTCCTCGTGTTCGGGCTCGGCTTCCTCGTGGGGCTCGTCGTCTTCGAGCTCGCGGAGGACGGCCTCGACGGACTCCTCGCCGGCGACGACCCGGGAGATCACCTCGCCGCGTTCTACGTCCGGCGGCACCTTCTGTGAGATCCGATCGAACTGGTCCTCGTGGTCGTCGAGGGCGAAGAGCGCCGCCGCGAGCGCGTCGCGCTGGTGGTCGTTCTCGTAGGCCGCGTCGCGCGTGCGATGGAGCTTCTCGTCGACCGGGAGGTCCGAGTTCGGCGTCCAGCCCGCGGCGTCGAAGCTCCGGCGGAACTTCTCGACGGTCTCGGGCATCGGCGTCACGTCTGCGGCGACGACGATCGGCCGCCCGCGCTCGATGAGCCACTCAATCACCGCGGCGGTGTCGGCCGTCCGCGTCGAGTAGACGTCGAGGACGCGCCCGTCGAGACCGACGACGGCGGCGGCGGTCGTCGTCCCCGGATCGATGCCGACGACGACGTGGTCGCGGCGCTTGACGATCGGCTCGAACTCGATGCCGTCGTGGCGCTCGCGCTCGATCTCGATCCGCGTGTCTCCGGAGCGACCGCGCGAGACGGGGATCTCCGACGGCGGCGCTTCGACGGTGAACACCGCGTTCGCGTAGCCGCCGTACTTCTCGGTCACGTCGGTCTCGAACGCCAAGTTCGCCTGTCGCAGTCGCTTTTTCACCTCGCGGGCGCGGCGCTTGACGGAGCCGTGGATCCGCCGGGTGTACCGGTCCTGACTCCAGCCGCCCTTCCCGGTCGAGCGCCCGCGGGAGACCTTCACGGTCGTGGTGTCGCCGAACGCGGACACCTCGTGGCCGACGTTCGCCGCCGCGAGCCGAGCGGCGGCCTCGGCCTCCTTCATCGGCTTTTTCCCATATGGCACGCCGTGTCGGGAGGCGACCCGCGAGAGCGGCTCCGGTCGCTCCGCGCCGGTCACCTGCACCAGCGTCGTCTCCGCCGGGAGCGCCCGGAGGAAGCGGACGAGATCGTCCTTGTCGGCCGCCAGCTCGTACATATTGTCGGTCGCCAGCATCGCCGGCTCCTCGCGGTCGAGCAGTCGGCGAAGCTTCCGGTGAGAGACGACGTCGCGATCGAGGTTCTCGCCGTCGAACGCGACGAGGGCGTACGAGGGCGCATCGCCGCGGACGTCCCCGCTCTGGATGTCCACGCCGAAGACGAGAGTGTCGAGGGCGCTCGTCCGGTCGTTCACACCGGCGTTAGGTCGCGTGCGGATATATATTCCACGCCGGGGGCGCTCACCAGACGTACCGGAAGAGCAGCCAGAACGTGACGTAGGCGCCGCTCGTCGAGAGAACGGGCACGAGGTTCTGCATCAGGATCACGCGCCCGGTGGTCGCCGGGTCGAAGAGGTCGGCCGCGCTGGGGATGTCCGCGGGGTCTTCCTCGCCGAGCGCCGGCGCCTCCTCGCCGGGCTCTTCGGCGGCGAGCGCCCCCACGGAGACGTTCGGCTCTTCGCCGCCGTGAATGCTCTCGGAGAGCGTCGTGGTCCGGGTCGCCCGTCCCCAGCCCAGGCCGACGATCGACATCGTCGCGATGATGACGAACGAGGCGGGAATGCCGATCGCCGAGAGGCCGATCACGATGCCGGACGAGACGATGGCGACGACGATGGCCGCCGTCAGCGGCAGCGCGGTGAGGTCGTTGCCGAGCGTGTCGAGCGTCCGGCGGGCGATCGTGAGCGCGCCGACCGCGACAGCGCCGGAGCCGAGAAGCAGCAGCAGGTTCAGCTCGACGCCGGCGCCGTACAGCGGCGCGATCGCGTTCGCGATGTTCGAGGTGCCCGAGGAGAACGCCATCAGACAGCTGATCGCGACGAGCGTCACGGTCCCGAAGAACTCCCGGCGGGTCGTGTTCGGCCCCGGCCGCGGGAGCGGAACCGCCCCCGACCGGTCCAGTTCGACGAGCGCGCCCTCGCTGCTCGTGATCGCGATCCAGCGGTTGATCGTCGGGTAGACGTACCGGCCGATCATCACCGACACCCAGAACCCGACGAGCGGGGCGACGATCCACCAGACGGCGATCTCTCCCATCACGGCCCAGTTCAATTCGCCGGTCGCGACTCCCAGTCCGGCGATCGACCCGACGGCGGTCATCGACGTCGACGCCGGCACGCCGACGTAGTTCCCGATGAAGAGCGCGCCGCCGATGAAAAACAGGACGACGATACTCGTCTCGACGGTGAAGACGCCGGGATCGTAGACGAGTTCGCGTCCGAGCGTGTCCACGACCCGCCGGCCGATCGTCCACGCGCCGACGAAGAAGAACACGGCCATCAGCGTCCCGGCGAGGGCCTTCGAGATGATGCCCGCGCCCACAGCCGGGCCGAAGGCTGGCCCGGTCGTCGACCCGCCGATGTTGAACCCGACGAACAGGGCGACCGCGAGACCGACGACGATCAGTATTTCGACCATCAGTAGAGTGCCTGTATACGATACGCCGCCGACGTTCGATCGCGCTCAGCCATCCGAGAGAGCCGAAGTAAGCCGTTCATGTTGACTGGTCCCGTGTCGGTTCCGCGACGTCCGATTCGTCCTCCGCAGTGTCCGGAGAGTCCCCCCCGGCGTCCGACTCGTCCTCTGTGGCGTCCGATTCGTCCTCCGCGGCGTCTGGGGAGTCCTCCGCGGCCGCACTCGCCTCTTCGATGAGTTCGTCTCTGCTCGGCCGCCGCTCGATCCGCTCGTTGACCTCTTCGAGCTGGTCGATGATCGAGTCGATATCCGTCGAGAGCGCCTCCTCGACGTTCTCGGTGACCTCTTTGGTCACCTTCTGTTCGACGCTCTCTGTGACCTCTCTGGTCACTTTCTCGCCGACGTCCTCGCTCACCTTCTTGGCGACTTTCTCCTCGACGTCTTCGCTCACCCGCTGGGCGACCTTCTCCTCGACTCCTTCGCTCACCCGCTGGGCGACTTTCTCCTCGACGTCCTCGCTGACGTCCTCGGACACCTTCGCGGTGACGTCTTCGGAGACCTTCTCCGTCACGTCCTCGGACACTTTCGCCGTGACGTCTTCGGAGACTTTCTCCGTCACGTCCTCGGACACTTTCGCCGTGACGTCTTCGGAGACCTTCTCTGTCACGTCCTCGGACACCTTTTCGCCGACGCTCTCGGTCACTTCCTCCGTGATCGTCTCTTCGATCTGCTCTGAGACCTCTTCTGTCATCCACTCTGGATCGAATCGTGACATCTTCCACGCGACGTGGATGACGTACGAGACCAGCGCACCCAGACCGAACGCGATACCGATTCCGGTCCCGACGGTCGCGATGAGCACGATCGCGAGAAAGAGCAGCACACCGTACGCGAAATCGACGGTGAAATCGATCTGGTTTGGTTTCATCTATGTGGGCTAACGAGGGCGGGGGTCTTTTGCCCGTTGATGACGCGCCGAGCGATCCGTCCCAAACGCCGTGTTGGCAACGACGGGCCACTCACGCCGACCCGTCGTCCGGATACGGCACCTCGAGTGTCCGCCCGTCGTCGGGGACGAATACGCACTCGGGGTCGCCCGCGAACGCCTGCCGCGCCTCGCGCTCGATGGGCGAGGCGTCGACGGCGTACCGCGAGGAGATGTGGACGAGCGCGAGTCGCTTCGCCCCGGCGCGGTTCGCAATTTCCGCGGCCTCTCGCCCCGTTGAATGCCCCGTCTGGCGCGCGCGGTCGGCCCACTCCGTCGCGAACGTGGCGTCGTGGACGAGCAGGTCCGGCTTCTCGATGGCCTCGACCGTCGCGTCGACGGGACGAGTATCGCCCGTGTAGACGAATCGCCGGCCGGGTCGGGGATCACCCACGACCTGTTCGGGGCGGACGACCGTTCCCTCCTCGAGCTCGACGGCCTCGCCGTCGTGGAGCCTGCCGAACTTCGGCCCGACCGGCACGCCCAGTTCCTCGGCCTTCCCGCGGTCGAACCGCCCCCGTCTGTCCGCCTCCACGAGCGCGTACCCGATCGAGCTGACGGTCCGGTGTTCGGTCTCGAACGCCCGAACCTCGTAATCGTCGCCGTCGAGCGCGACGGCACCCGGCCGGACTTCGCGGACAGTCAGGGGGAACCCCGGCCGGTAACCGCCGGCCTCGACGAGCCCCTTCAGGTGATGCTTCGATCCCGGCGGCCCGTGAATCGAAAGCGGCTCCTCGCGGTCGTTGAAATCCAGCGTCTGGATCAGTCCGGGAATCCCGAGGACGTGATCGCCGTGGAGGTGCGTGACGAACAGATGCGAGACCGAGAAGCCGGTGCCGAACCGCATCATCTGGCGCTGGGTGCCCTCGCCGCAGTCGAAGAGCAGCCGCTCGCCCTCGCGTTCGACGAGCAGCGCACTCGGTCCTCGCTCGGTCGTCGGTACGGCCCCGCCGGTTCCGAGGAACGTCACGCGCATCGACATACACTCGTTTCGAGGCCCCCGGGGTAAACCCGTATCGGAACGGCGACCCTTTTTCCCTGCCGCCGAGCGAGTGTGGCGTATGGTGCAGCGCGGAGCCGACGGAGGCGACCAAGCCCACAGAAGCAGCCGGGGTGACCAAGCCCACAGAAGCGGCCGGGGTGACCAATCCGACCGAGGCCCCCGAAGCGACCGGTGGTGGGACAGCGCACTCACCGACGCCGACGACCCCGTCGTCGCCGCGACCGCCCTCGCCGTTCTCGGGGCGGGCCTCGGCTCGCTGTTCGGCGTTCCGATCCTCTCTGCGGTCAATTTCTGGGTCGTCTTCGCGGTCGGATACGCCGTCGTCGTGCCGCTCGCCTCACTGCTCCGCGGGAGGCGCGGGAGCGAGAGGGGCGACAGCCGGAGAGAGCGGACCGGACAGCGCGAGGAGCGCGTAAACGTCGAAACGCCTCGAGACGACGACGTCGACGCCGCTCTCTCTCGGCTGCGCGACCGCTACGCCCGCGGAGACCTCTCCGAGGCGCAGTTCGAGCGGAAGCTGGAGGTACTGCTCGAGACCGACACGCCGGAGAACGCCCGAGAGCGCGTCCGCCGCGGACGCGAGACGGAAGAGGGCGACGAGACGCGAGACAGAGAAACAGCGAGAGACGCCGGGTGTCGCTGACGCCGCTCGCGGAGGGAGAGTTTCTTACCCTCCCGCCGACTACCCGATGGCAATGGACGCCCCCCTGTGGACGGAGAAGCACGCGCCGTCGCTCTCGGAGCTGCCCCAGCCCGAGGCCCGAACGCGCCTCTCGCGCACCGTCGACGAACCGATGAACCTCGTCGTGCAGGGTCCGCCCGGCGTCGGGAAGACGGCCGCCGTCCGCGCGCTCGCCCGCGAGACGCACGACGACCCCGACGCGGACCTCGTCGAGATCAACGTCGCCGACTTCTTCGACCGGAGCAAAAAGGAGATCCGCGAGGACCCGCGGTTCTCGCGATTTCTGCAGGGACAGACCGAGTTCTCGAAGCAGTACCGCCGCGGCGGGAAGGGGAACAAGTACAAGCGGGAGTGGTCCAAGCGTGACATGATCTCGCACGTGATGCAGGAGCTCTCCTCGTACCAGCCCGCCTCGGGGGCGTACAAGACGGTCCTCTTGGACAACGCCGAGACGATCCGCGAGGACTTCCAGCAGGCGCTCCGCCGCGTGATGGAGCAGTACCACCGGAGCACCCAGTTCGTGATCGCGACCCGACAGCCCTCGAAGCTCATCGCGCCGATCCGCTCGCGGTGTTTCCCGGTCCCGGTCCGCGCGCCGACGACCGAGGAAACGGAGGCGGTCCTCGCGGACGTCGCCGCCGCCGAGGGCGTCGACGCCGAGTCGATGGCGCTGAACCTCGTCGCCTCGAAGGCCGGCGGCGACCTCCGATACGCCGTTCTCGCCGCGCAACACGCCGCCGTCGAGGGTGACGGCGAGATCACGGTCGAATCGGCGCAGGAGGCGCTCTCTGCGGCCGGTCACGACGACGCGCTGAAGTCGGTCCTCGATTCGGCCGCCGGCGGCGAGATCCGCGACGCCAGAAAGCAGCTCACCGCGCTCATCGACGACGAGGGGTTCGGCGGCCAGGAACTGCTCTCGGAGCTGCTCCGCGTCGCCGACACCTACCCCGAGGAGTTCGGCGAGGCGAACCTCGTGCGCCTGCACCGACTCGCCGGGGCCGTCGACCTCGACCTCGCGGAGGGCAACGACGGCCGGCTCCACCTCACGCACCTGTTGGCCGCGTGGGCCGGCGGGCAATCGGAGCTCGACGGGGAGGCGTTCGCCTGACCGATGCGGTTTGCCCCCGGCGTTCGGCGCTTTGCGATCCCGGCGTTCGCAGCGGCGGCGGTTCTCGCACTCGTCGCCCCCCCGCTCGCGGTCGTTGCGCTCGCGGCCGGCGGCTTCGTCGCGTGGTTCTTCCGCGACCCCGACCGGCGGCCGACCGGGCCGGGCGTCGTCTCGCCCGCCGACGGCCGCGTATCCGTCGTCCGCGAGGAGGCCGATCAGCTCCGCGTGGGCGTGTTCATGAACGTGACCGACGTCCACGTGAACCGCGCGCCGTTCGACGGCCGGGTCGAGCGCGTCACGCACCGCCCCGGCAAACACCTGCCGGCGTTCTCGAAGGAATCCGAGCGCAACGAGCGCGTCGACGTCGACGTCGCGACCGACGAGGGGCCCGCCGAACTCTCGTTCATCGCCGGCGCGTTCGCCCGCCGCATCCACCCCTACGTCGCCGCCGGCGACGACCTCGAACGCGCCCAGCGGGTCGGACACATCGACTTCGGCTCCCGCGCCGACGTGCTCCTCCCGCCGGCCTACGAGCGCGCCGACCTCCTGATCGAGGCGGGCGACCGCGTCCGCGCCGGCGAGTCAATCGTCGCCGCGAAAGAGCGATAACGCCCCGGAGAGACAGCGCGTACGATGCTGCCCACCACACTCCAGTCGGTCCGGCCGGCAGCGGTGCTGTACCCGCTGGGAGTCTGGCTCGTGATGGCGGTCGTCGCCGTGCTGAACGGCGCGTTCAGAGAGGTATTCATCATCCCGCGGACCGGCGAGTACGCCGGGCACGTCCTCAGCACTGGGCTGCTGGTCGCGGCGATCCTCGCGATCTCGGGGCTGTTTTTCGCGGTCACGCCTATCGAGTACGGCCGCGCGGAGCTTTTCGCCGTCGGCGTCGGCTGGACCGTTCTCACGGTCGGCTTCGAGTTCCTCGTCGGCTATCTCGAGGGGACGCCGGCGAGCGAGACGCTGGCGCAGTACGACGTCCTCTCGGGACAGGTGTGGATCTTCGTCCCGCTGACGCTGCTTCTGGCGCCGCTGGTGTTCGGGTGGCTCCTCGCCGAGTGACGCCGGACCTCTGCCGGATCGAAAGGTCCTGAGCGGCGCTCGCTACTCTCGACGCAGCGCCGCCTACTCCCGACGCAACACGTGAACATGGCGCACCAGTGACCCGTGGACGCGGCGCTCGAATCGGGCCTCGACCGCCAAGCCCGCCTCGCGGGCCTCGGCTTCCCAAGACCGGTCCGCGACGAGGACGCAGGAGGGCGCGAGCCGCGAGGCCTCCGCGAGCGCGCCCCCGACGAGGTCCGACAGCCGGTGGCCGGCGATCTTCGACTGGCGGCCGTAGGGCGCGTCGAAGACGACCGCGTCGGCGGCGTCCTCGACGAACGGGAGTTCCGTGGCGTCGCCGCGGACGACGTCCCAGCGGGCGTCGTCGGGGTCTGAGAGGTAGTGCGCGAGGTTCTCGGTCGCGCCGCGCGCCATCTTCCACTGCGCGTCGGATCCTAAGGCGCGCGCGCCGGCGAGGCCGGCCTCGACCAGTAGGCCGCCCGTACCGCACATCGGATCCAGCACGGTCGCGTCCGGGAGCGACGGGCCGGCGGCGAGGTTGACGTACGCGCGGGCGTCCATCGGGGCCATACTCCCCGGCTGGAAGAAGGGGCGGTCCGTCGGGGCGCGCGAGCCGAACGACGCGTCGCGTTCGGCGACGGTCCACCCGACGAGACAGACGTCCTCGGAGAAACAGACCCGGAGCTCGTGGTCCGGGTCGTCGAGGTCGACCGCGAACCCCCGCTCGACGAGGACGCTCCCGAGTTCGCGCTCGGCCTCGGCGGTGCTCACGTCGGCCGTCGAGCGGACGTTCCGCGCCCGGACCGCGACGGTCCCCGCCCGGTCGATCGACGCCGCCGTCAGCAGAGCGACCGCGTTCGACACCGCGGCCTCGGTTCGGCCGACGAGTTCGGAGGCTCGGCGGGTGTACGCGAGCGTCGGGACGCGATCAGCGCGGATACCCCGGGCGGTGGCGAGTCCCGGGGCGACGCGCGTGAGCGCCGACGCGGCGGCGCGCTCGGCCTCCAGCGCGGCGAGCGACTCGTCGTCCGCCGCCCCGGCGAACTCCAGATAGTACACGCTCGATGCTCGCCCGCCCCGCCAATCAGCGTGTCGGATCGCCGTTCCGATCGATCAGCGGCGGCTCGAATGATCGCCATTCGGAGCGGTCAGCGGCGGCTCGAACGACCGCCGTTCGGAGCACTCGTCGGCCGATCGGGCGATCGACGGCCCGGGCGCTCGGAACAGCGATCGAGTGACGGGCGGGCCGTCGATCCGCGCACCAATCTTTTTAAACCTTAAATACGACGTTTAAGTCGTTATATGAGCGACCCCAAGGACACGATCAACATCGAAAACGTCGTCGCCTCCACCGGGATCGGTCAGGAACTCGATCTCCAGAGCGTCGCGATGGACCTCGAGGGCGCCGACTACGACCCCGAGCAGTTCCCCGGTCTCGTCTACCGGACGCAAGAGCCCAAGTCGGCCGCGCTCATCTTCCGCTCGGGGAAGATCGTCTGCACCGGCGCGAAGTCGACCGACGACGTCCACGAGAGCCTCCACATCGTCTTTCAGAAGCTCCGCGACCTCCAGATCCCCGTCGACGACGACCCCGAGATCACGGTGCAGAACATCGTCACCTCCGCCGATCTCGGCCGCAATCTCAATCTCAACGCCATCGCCATCGGGCTCGGTCTGGAGAACATCGAGTACGAGCCCGAGCAGTTCCCCGGCCTCGTCTACCGCCTCGACGAGCCCTCGGTGGTCGCGCTGCTCTTCGGCTCCGGGAAGCTCGTCATCACCGGCGGCAAGGAGCCCGACGACGCCCGCGAGGCCGTCGACGTGATCGTGTCCCGCCTGAGCGACCTCGGCCTGCTCGACGCGTGAGCGCGCGCGTCGACGACCCCCAGTTGCTTCCCTGATGCTCGTCACGCTCCAGTCGGCCGCCACGGAACGCGCGCTCGCGATCGCCGGCACGTTCGCCTCCTTCGCTATCTTCCTGTCGGTCACGGCACACATCGCCGCCAGAAACGTGCTCGGCGACGTGCCCGTCCGCAGCGCGTTCCTCGTCGGCCCGGTCCCGGCGGCGATCAGCGTCCTGGTCGCGACGTTCGCCGTCGACAACACCCCCGTGCTGTTCGCGGGGCTCGCCGTCGCGCTCGCGCTTGACGGGGTCGCCGTGCGGTACGTCTACGGCGAGTCGACCGGGCTGTCGGCGTACATCACGCTCATTCACTTCGTCGTCAGCGTGATCCTCGGGACCGTCGTCTTCGGGGTCCTCGCGCTCGCGACGAGCGCGCCGGGGTGACGCCCCCGGCTCACTCGACGAGCCGCTCGATCTCGGTGACGAGGATCCCCGAGGCCCCGACGGCCTTCAGGTCGTTGACGACCTCGAAGACATCGCGCTCGTCGACGACGACGTGCACGGCGACGGTGTCGTCGCCGGCGACGTCCATTACCGTCGGGCCGCCGAGCCCGGGGATGACCTCGCGGACGTCGCCGAGTCGGTCCCGCGGGACGTTCATCATCACGTAGCGTTTGTTCTCGGCGGCCAGCACCGACTCGAAGGCGGTCACCAGCTGGTCGACCTTCGGGTCGTCGGCGTGGTCTGGGTGAGCGTAGAGCCGAACGGACGAGGAGAGCACCTCGTCGATCACGGCGAGGTGGTTCATCCGCAGCGTCGTCCCCGTCGAGGTGATGTCGACGATGGCGTCGGCCATCTCGACGTGCGGCGTCAGTTCGGTCGCGCCGGTCACCTCGACGACGTCCGCGTCGATGTCGTTCTCCCGGAGGTACTCGCGGGCGATCCGGGGGAACTCGGTCGCCACGCTCCCCCCGACGAGGTCCGTCGGATCGGAGATGTCGCCGTCCTCGGGCGCGGCGAGGACGAGCCGACAGCGGCCGAACTCCAGGTCGACGAGTTCGACCAAGTCGCGGCCGGACTCGACGACCTGATCTCGACCGGTGATGCCGACCTCGGCGGCCCCGTCCCAGACGTACTCGGGGATGTCGGCGGCGCGAGCGAACAGGACGCTCACGTCTGGGTCGACGGTGTCCGCGTAGAGCTTTCGGTCCGCGGCGCTCTCGATGTGGAGACCGGCCCGTTCGAGGAGGTCGACGCTCGGATCGTGCAGGCGGCCCTTGTTGGGCACGGCGATTCGCATACCGGAACCTCACGCGCCCGCGACGTACCACTTTCGCTCGCACTCGGCGTCGGATCCCCATCGAGATCGGAGGCGTGTCGGGCGGCCTCCGAGGCACAACGATCATAGGCGCGGGCGTCGATTCGCCGGTATGACTCGCGACGCCGACGAGGAAAGCACCTCAGACGAGGGCGACGCGCGCGCCGACGGGCGAGCGCGCAGCGCGGCCGTCTCCCGCGAGACCGCCGAGACGACCATCGACGTGACGCTGGCGATCGACGGCGACGGCGACGGCGCGATCGAGACGGGGATCGGCTTCTACGACCACATGCTCGAGGCGTTCGCGAAGCACGGCCTGTTCGATCTGACGGTCCGCTGCGACGGGGACCTCGAGATCGACGACCACCACACCGTCGAGGACGTCGCGATCGTCCTCGGAGAGGCGTTCGACGAGGCGCTGGGCGACAAGCGCGGCATCGTCCGCTACGCCGACCGGAAGGTCCCGCTGGACGAGGCCGTCGCGGGCGTCGTCGTCGACGTGAGCGGCCGGCCGCACTTCGGCTTCGCGGGCGAGTTCTCACAGGAGCGGATCGGCAGATTCACGAGCGATATGGCGCGGCACTTCGCGTACTCGCTGGCGATGAACGCCGGCCTGACGCTGCACGTCGAGGTCGACGGCGTCAACGCGCACCACGAGGTCGAGGCGCTGTTCAAGGCGCTGGCCCGCGCGCTCGACGACGCCACGCGCGTCGACCCGCGCCGGAGCGACACGCCGAGCACCAAAGAGACGCTGTAGCGCGGCTCCCGGATCGTCCCGTCAGTACGCTCTCGTCGCGCGGAGCGAACATATTCGTCCGAACGCTCCTGCGTGCACGACCAGTAGCTCCGCTGATGCGGTTTCGCTGCCGACACTGTGACGTGCGGGCGGACAACACCGCGGCGATCAGCGCGCACGTCGTCGAAGAGCACGGCCGTCCCGGGTTCGGCTGGAGTATCGTCCGGATCCCGGAACGTCCGATCGAGCGGCCGGTCACGTGGCTCTCGAACCTCCCGGTTCGGATCCGCGCTCGCTACGGTTCTCGTTCGCGCTGAAACGCCCGCCACCGCGCGGTGAACATGTTCCCGGTAAAGACGATACCCCCGTCCCAGAAAGCAGGGCGTATGCCGACCGGATCGGGACAACTCGCACTCACTGCCGTTATGGGATTGTTTCTACTGGCCGTCGTCGCGTGGATCGCGCGCGTCGAATCGTGGCGTTCCTACACGCCCGCGGGGGGTGTCGGCGAGTCCGGGGCCGCCCACGGGCACGCCGAAAAGCCCGGCGGGCTGCTTCGGTGGTTGACGACGGTCGATCACAAGGACATCGGACTGCTGTATGGGGTGTTCGCCGTGATCTCCTTCGCGTGGGGCGGTATCGCGGTCGTGCTGATGCGGACGGAGCTCCTGACGCCGCCGGTCGACCTGCTCGGCGAGGCCACGTACAACGCGCTTATGACGACCCACGGGATCACGATGCTCTTTCTGTTCGGGACGCCGATGCTCGCGGCGTTCTCGAACTACCTGATCCCGCTTTTGATCGGCGCTGACGACATGGCGTTCCCGCGGATCAACGCCATCGCCTTCTGGCTGCTCCCGCCGGGAGCGCTCCTGATCTGGGCCGGGGTCATCCTCGATCCGCTCGGCGTCGGCGTCGAGGGCGCACAGACCGCGTGGACGTTGTACGCACCGCTGTCCATCCAGCAGGCGAACCCCGGAATCGACCTGATGCTGCTCGGGTTGCACCTCACGGGCGTCTCCGCGACGATGGGCGCGGTCAACTTCGTCGTCACCATCTTCACCGAGCGCGGCGAGGAGGTCTCGTGGGCGAACCTCGACATCTTCTCGTGGACGGTGCTCGTCCAGTCCGGGCAGATCCTCTTTGCGTTCCCGCTTCTGGGCAGCGCGATCGTGATGTTACTCTTCGATCGCAACTTCGGCACGACGTTCTTCACCGGCGAGGGCGGCGCGATGCTGTGGCAGCACCTGTTCTGGTTCTTCGGTCACCCCGAGGTCTACATCCTCGTACTGCCGCCGATGGGACTGATCAGCTATATTCTGCCGCGGTTTTCGGGGCGTCGGCTGTTCGGATTCAAGTTCGTCGTCTACTCGACGCTCGCCCTCGGCGTGCTCTCGTTCGGCGTGTGGGCGCACCACATGTTCGCGACCGGGATGGATCCCCGGCTCCGCGCCTCGTTCATGGCCGTCTCGATCGCGATCGCGATTCCCAGCGCCGTGAAGACGTTCAACTGGATCACGACGATGTGGGGCGGCCGGATCCGGCTGACGACGCCGATGCTCTTCTGCGTCGGGTTCGTCGCCAACTTCATCATCGGCGGCGTCACCGGCGTGTTCGAGGCCTCGGTCCCGATCGACCTGATCCTCCACGACACGTACCACGTCATCGCGCACTTCCACTACGTCATCATGGGCGGCATCGCGTTCGCGGTCTTCGCGGCGATCTATTACTGGTTCCCGTTGGTCACGGGGCGGTGGTACCAGCGGACACTCGGCAAGTGGCATTTCTGGCTCACGATGATCGGGACCAACCTGACGTTCTTCCCGATGGTCTTCCTCGGCTACGGCGGGATGCCCCGACGGTACGCCGGCTACGACCTCACTGTCGGTCCCGTCGGGTACTTCACGGACCTCCACCAGCTAGCGACGCTCGGGGTGTTCGTCCTCACGGTCGGCCAGTTGATCTTCGTGTGGAACCTCGTCTCCTCGTGGGTCGAGGGCAAGGAGATCGACGGCGCCGATCCGTGGAACCTCGAGCGCGACGGGCTGCTGACTAACGAGTGGCAGTGGCTCGAAGACACGCGTCGGGGTCAGCAGACGGCGGTCGTTGACGGAGGAACCGAGGTATCTCCCGAGTCCGAGACCAAACCGCCCGCGGACGCGAAGAACGACGGGGCCGAGGGGGAATCGACCACCCGCTAGTCGACGTACAGCGAGTAGAGGATCACCGCGAATCCGACCGTGGCAAACAGGCTTTCGACCACGAGCGCGACGCTGGGTTCGAGCGGTGAGAACTGGTCGACGACGCCGGCGAGCAGTCCGCCGAGCGTGACGACGCCGAATCCGACGGTCAGCGCTCGGAGGGCCGGAGAGCCGGTCCGTCGATACGCCCGAAGCGCGTAGAACGTGATCAACCCGCCCAACGCGAGGGTGATCGTCTTCAGTCCGACGGCCACCGGCGTCACGCTCACTCGGATTCACCCCACGTCGAGACGGGTCTGACGGCGCTGCACATTACACCGAGAGTAGTCGGTAGTCGGTGCTGGGCGTATTGCCGAATATGTTCGTCCGGGAGAGCGGGAGCGGCACAACAGCGCGAACCTCTCCTTCGCAGACACTCGCCGTTCCCGGTTCGGTTCCGACCCGTCGGATTCGGATCAGTCGGGTCTCTCGAGCGTACCGCCGTCGTCCGCGAGCAGGCCGCGGTCAGTCGCGTACTCGAGGATGCGCTCGACGTGCGAGGGATCGAGGTCGTAGGCGCTCGCGGCGAGGTCGACGATCGTGTCCCGATCGACCGGAAACTCGCGGTTCCCGAGCAGTCGCATCACCGTCCTGAAGTCCTCGGGCTCCCCCTCGGTCGGCGTGTCCGCCCCCGCATCGGCCACGTCGGCGGCGCCCGTCCCCACGTCGACCGCCTCAGCCTCCGGCCCTGCGTCGGCCACATGATCCTCCGCCCCTACGTCGGCCGCTTCTCTCACCGACCCCGCGTCAGCGGCGTCAGCCTCCGACCCCGCGCCGGCAACATCGTCCCCGGTAGCGGCCGCGTCCGCCCCGACATCGGCCGAGTCGGGGTCGGGATCCGCCGATGAATTCGCGTCCCGAACACCGTTCGTCGCCTGATCAATCGTCTCCTCGGACACCGTATCGCCGGTCGGCGACCCGTCAGTCGGCCCTTCCGCGGGAGCGGGTCCGCCCGCCTGTCGCCCGCCCGAGAGCGGGTCGAGGTCGTCGATCGCGGCGGCGCCCTCGTCCGCGTCCGCGTCACTCTCGTCAACGGCGTCCGCGTCACTCTCGTCAACGGCGTCCGCGTCATCCCCATCAACGGCGTCCGCGTCATCCTCGTCAACGGCGTCCGCGCCGGACGTCGCGCTGCGGTCCGAATCGATGTCCGGTGCGACAGACGGATTCTCCGAGCGCGACGGCGACGTCGCGGCGTCCGTCGGCCCGGCCGCGGAACGCGACTCGCCGCTCGCATCGACGCCCAGCCGCGCGAGAAGGGGGTCAAGCACCGCTTCCAACGTTTCGAGGCAGTCCGCACAGAGAACGATCCGCCGCTGTTCGGCCTCCGTCGGCGACAGTTCCGGCGGGAGGACCTCGTAGACGCCCGCGGCCGCGCCGCCGCAGAAGTCACAGCTCCGGAGTTGGCGCATCGGCATACGGCGTTCTTCGCGGGAACGCTGATAAAACCACGCGACCGGCCCGCCGCTCACCCCTACTGGGTCGGCCCGCCCCGCTCGATCCATTCGGTGAGGCTGCCCTCGTAGAAACCGACGTCCTCGTAGCCGAGCGACCGCAGGACGACGTAGGTGTGGCTGATGCGCCGCGCGGTGTTGCAGTAGAGGATCACGCGCGCGTCGGGCCTCACGCCGACGTCGGCGAGGACGGCGGCGAGTTCGTCGGCGGGCTTCAGTCCCCGGGTCTCGTCGTCGACGAGTTCCCGCCAGTCGAGGTTGACCGCGCCGGGGAGGTGCCCCTCCGCGAACTCTCGGTCCTCCCGGGTGTCGACGATGGTGACGTCGGGGTCGTCGAGCGCTCCCAGAACGGTCTCGTAGTCGACGAGCGGCGAGCGCTCCGGCTCTCGAACCGCGTACGACGTCTCCGTCGGCGACGGCGAGTCGGTAGTCGTCTCCCGGGATCGGTTCCACGCGCTGTAGTCGCCGTCGAGCAGGTGGAGGCGCTCCGGCGGGTGACCGTACAGCTCCGCCGTCACGAGAAAGCGAGCGGCGAAGACGCCGTGGGTGTCGTCGTAAGCGACGAGGTCGTCGTCGGGGTCAACGCCGGCCGCGGACAGGAGCGACTCCCACGTCTCCGCGCCCGGGAGCATCCCCTCGTCGCCGGTCTCGCTGCGGAACGACTCGAACGGCACGTTCACCGCGCCCGGCACGTGACCGATACCCTCGAACTCCCAGGCGTCGCGGACGTCGATCACCCGCACCTCGTCGAGGCGCTCGGCCACCCAATCGGCCGAGACGACGACGTTCTCGTACATATGTCGACGTACGTCCGGAACGCCTTCAACGTAGCCGAAGCGTCCGCGCTCGCCCGGTGTCGGAGAAAGAGGAAATTATTTCCTCATTGAGCGTCTCGGAACCGACGACAGGTGCCCGTTTGTGCGGCCTCTCCAGTCCGGATGCTGTCAGTGGCCACAGATGCGGCAATATTTTCTGGATGGCGGGAGGATGGGCAGTACACGCCGTTGCTGTCAGGATTATACGGGGAGGGTGCATAGAGGGAGACGCAATGACAGACGACGGTTACGCCAAAGACGTGCTCGTCTCCCCCGAGTGGGTGGAAGAGCGCCTCGACGAGTTCGACAGCGACGACCCCGCGTATCGACTGGTGGAAGTCGACGTCGACACGGAAGCGTACGACGACGGCCACGCGCCCGGCGCGATCGGGTTCAACTGGGAGAGCCAGCTTCAGGACCAGACAAACCGCGACATTCTCGATAAGGAGGACTTCGAGGCCCTCCTCGGAAGCCACGGTATCTCCGAGGACTCGACGGTCGTGCTGTACGGCGACAACTCCAACTGGTTCGCCGCCTACACCTACTGGCAGTTCAAGTACTACGGCCACGAGGACGTCCGCCTCCTGAACGGCGGCCGCGACTACTGGCTCGACAACGACTACCCGACCACGGACGAGGTCCCCGATTTCTCGGCCGTCGACTACACCGCGAGGGGACCGTTCGAGTCTATCCGCGCGTACCGCGACGACGTTGACCACGCCGTCGACGAGGGGCTCCCGCTCGTGGACGTCCGCTCGCCCGAGGAGTTCTCCGGCGAGATCCTCGCCCCGCCGGGACTGCAGGAGACGGCCCAGCGCGGCGGCCACGTCCCCGGCGCACAGAACATCTCGTGGGCGGCTACCGTCAACGACGACGGGACGTTCAAATCCGCCGAAGAGCTCCGAGAGCTGTACGCCGAGAAGGGTATCGACGGCTCGGAGACCACCGTCGCCTACTGCCGGATCGGCGAGCGCTCCTCGATCGCGTGGTTCGCGCTCCACGAGCTACTCGGCTACGACGAGGTCGTCAACTACGACGGCTCTTGGACCGAGTGGGGCAACCTCGTCGGCGCGCCGATCGAGACCGGCGACGCCGAGTAATCCCGTTCTGCGGTCGCCTTCTGCTGTTTTTGCTCCTTGTGTCCCCCTGACGCCTCCGGGAGAGAACGGACGGGCCCGCGCTCGGGCGGCAACGACGTCGACGCCGGCCGAGCCGGATCCCGAGTACGCCGCGCGATGAGCGGGGGATCTCGAGGACGCGGTGCGGCGCGACCGACGCGACGGGGTCAGTTGACCGACATCACTTAGTGGGCCGGCCGCACACGTAGCGTCACTATATGGCGGGCGACCACATTCTCGGTATCGACTTCGGGACTCGGACCAGCCGCGCCGCCGTCTGGAGCGACGGCGGCACGGAACTGGTCTCGGGGTGGATCGGAGAGGAGACCGTGGGTTCGACCGTCTCGCACACGGACGGCAACACGATATACGTCGGCGGATCGCCGACGGAAGTCGCGGCTTCGTATCCCGACCGGACGGTCGAGTCGGCCGCGCGCTACCTGCGCGACGTCGGCGACGACCCCCTCGAGTTCCTCCGCCCTCAAGCGTTCGCCGCCGGGGTCCTGCGCCGGCTGAAAGGGAACGCCGAAGAGGACCTCGGCGGCGACGTCCGCGGCGCGGTGATCGCGGTCCCCACGCTTTTCAACGGCCGTCAGCGGCAGGCGGTTCGAGACGCCGCCGAGATAGCCGGGTTCGATGACGTCAGCCTCATCGACGAGACGACCGCCGCGGCGATGGCCCGGTACCGCGGCGACTGGGACGACCGCTCGGTGTTCGTGTTGGACCTCGGTGCCGGAACCCTGAGTACGGCGGCGCTCGACCTCGGGGGCGGGGTGTACGAAGTCGTCGCCACGGACGGGGACCTCGACCTCGGCGGCGACCGGTGGGACGACGCGATCGTCGACTGGGTCGCAGACGACGTACTGCGAGTGCACGGCGTCGACCTCCGGGAGGACACGGCGGCGTATCACCGCCTGAAAGGCGCCGCCGAAACGGCGAAGCGAGAGCTCTCCGATCGGAAGGAGACCGACGTATCCGTCGATCTGACCGGAGTCGACGGGAGCGAGGCGAACCGCATCGAGCGAACCCTGACCAGAGCGCAGTTCGAGTCGTCGACGCGGGATCTCGCGGAGGGAATCGTCGATCCGATCGAGCGGACGCTCGAGGACGCCGCCTACGAAACGCACGACATCGACGAGGTGCTCCTCGTCGGCGGCGCCGCAGAGATGCCACAGATACGGCAGCGGGTCTCGCAGTTCTTCGGTATCGGACCCAGAAAGCGGACGGCTCCCGGCGACACCGTCGCGCGCGGTGCGGCGATCAAGGGCGGGATCCGCAGCGGTCACGTCGACGACGCGGTCGACCTCGCTGTCACCGCGCAGTCGCTCGGAATCGAGGTCGAAGACGGCGCGTTCGAGACGCTCATCGAGCGGAACACGACGGTGCCGACCGAGAGCTCGAAGGTCTTCACCACGGCGAGCGACGACCAGACGACCGTGCAGGTGCGCGTCCTGCAGGGCGAAAGCGACGTCGCGGCGGAGAACGAACCCCTCGATACGTTCCAGTTGACCGGTATCCGACCGGCCCCGGGGGGCGCACCGCAGATCGAGGTGACCTTCCGGATCGACGGCGACGGACTCGTGGAGGTCGAGGCCGAGGACGGGGCGTCGGGCGAGGGGAAGTCGGTCAACGCGGAGGGGGGCGCTGGGCTCTTCGAGAACGAGATCCAAGCCCACCGCGAGAAGCTTCCCGAGCGGGTCGAGCGAATCGAGTAGCTCCCGGCCCGAGAGGTCGACTCGCCGAGCGGACCGGCCGCGGTCGATGGCTACAAGCGCCCCGCGCGGGAAGAAAGTGTATGAACGGGAACGACCTCGAAGCCGCGCTCCGCGACGACCACGAGACGGCCTTCTCGCGGCTCGGCTCCTCGAAGGCGATGTACGCGCTCACCGACGGCGAGATGGACGGCGACCGGATCCGCGCGGCCGCGGCGAACGACGCGCTCGCGCTCGCGGCGGTCCTCGACGAGTGGACGAGCGAGACGGCCGACCAGAGCGGCGACGAGACGACGCTCTTCGCCGACCTCGCCGAGGGCGCCCGCGAGCGCGCGGCGGACGTCGTCGACGATCCGGCGCTCGCCGACGAACCGCTTATGTACGGCGCCCTCTCGACGTTCGAGTCGGCGCCCGCTCGGCTCGGCGGACTGCTCGGTCGCTCCCTCGTCGCGCTCGAACACGCGAGGCAGATGGTCGGCTTCTTCGTCGGCGACGCGGATCCGACGGCCGCCAACGAGTTCCGGTCGATCCGCTCGGACCTCGAATCGGAGCGAGACCGAATCGTCGACGCGCTCGAGGACGGCTGCCAAGGCGGCGACGACTGGGACGCCGCCCGCGACGCCGCCGACGCCGTGATCGACGCCGCCTACGACGACTACGTCGAGACGCTCGAGTCGCTCGGTATCAAGCCGAAGAACGTCTGCTGATCGCGGCTCGCCGTCCGCTCGTCGCATGCGAACACTCGCCGGGGGCGTCACCGATTTGGTATTTCGGCGTCACGTCCGCCCCGGACGTGACACGTTCGCAACCTCCACCCGAAATAGAGGGGTAGAGCGGCTGTGCGTATGACGTGCGTGCGACAATCGTCGCCCGGGCGTCAGACGCCCTCGACGCCCTCTCGGAACTCCGAGACCTCTTCGCGCGCGGCGACGACGTCATCGTGGGCGGTCCCCGCCGTCTCGTCGGCCAGTTCGGCGAGGACGTTCATGTGCCGGGCGAGTCGGCCGTGATCGGGCGTCCGATCGCTCGCTGCGAGCTCCGCGAGGGCGTCCGATTGGTCGTAGATTCGCTCTTGTACGTCGCCGCTCGCGGACTCGGCGGCCGCGCGCAGGTGATCGCTCGCCGCTTCGAGGAGTTCGTGTGCCATACCGATGTCTGCGTCCGCCGGATAAAAAGAGCTTCTCAAAGCGAGTGTTCGGTGATAGCGAATTACCGGATGTCTGAACGGTCTGCGACGTAGCCCAGGATATGCGTGCTGCTATCTGATTACGTAGCGAGTGTCGTCGCGTTTGCTATAGTAGCGTTTGCAACTGATCACACGACTGTATGCGACCGGGTGCGCAATCAGTTGCACACGCGACGATAGCCGCGAAGGACGCGACGATAGAGTCATCGGGGGATTCAACTCCCGGCGACCCAAACTGTTTCCTTCCTGTTGCGTGAGTTAAAGCCGGATCCGCGGAAATCAGAATCGCGGGGGACCAATGCCAAGACAACGACTCTCGATCGAGGCGTACGTGCTGCTCGGGACCGCGAGTGTCGGCTACTTTCTGTTCACGTTTTCGTGGTTCTCTCTCGCCGCGTTTCTCGTACCGATCATCGAGGACTTGGGACTCTCCAGCACCCAAGCCGGCGTCGTGACGGGCGCCGTTCAACTCAGCTACATCCCCCTCTCGCTCGTTTCGGGGCTCGCTATCGACCGACTGGGCTCTCGGAGATCCCTCGGGGTCGGATTATTCGTCATCGGCGTCGCCCACGTACTACGAGGGGTCTCGGAGGGGTTCGTGACGATCCTGCTCCCGACGCTCTTTCTCGGAGTCGGCGGGACCGCCGTCACGTTCGGGCTGCCGAAGCTCGTTTCGGAACTGTTTCCACCCGGTCGGTCCGGAACGATGTCGTCGGTGTATATCGTCGGCGCGACCCTCGGAAGTGCGACCGTCTTCGCCGTCGCGCGCCCGTTTGTCGGCCCGCTCGCCGGGGGGTGGCGGCCCGTCTTCCGCTATACCGGCGCGGTGGTCATCGCGTTTTCGGTGGGTTGGTTCATTCTCTCGTGGTATCTGTGGGATCGGGTCGATCACGGCGACGTCCACTCCGAGGGGCAGTCCTTCTCGCTGGCCTCAGCGCAGGAGGACCTCGTCCGCGTGTTCACCCACTACGGCCTCCTCCTCCTGGTCGTCGTCGGTACGGTGCGGCTCTTCATCTCTCACGGTCTCTCGAACTGGCTCCCGGCGATCCTCGAAGCGCGTGACGTAACGCCGTCGCTCGCGGCCATGTTGACGAGTCTGTTCATTCTCATCCGGATTCTCGGAATCGTCGGAATCCCCGTCCTCTCGGATCGATACGGCACTCGACGGCTGCCGATCATCGCCTGCGGACTCGCGGGAACGGTGGGTACGCTGGGTCTGATCGCCGCGAATTCCGTGCCCGCGGTCCTGTTTTCTCTCTTACTCGTTGGGACGTTCGTTATCGGCGGATTATCGCCGCTCATTCGGGCGATTCCGATCGAAATGGACGAGATCGGACCGCAGTTCACGGCCGTTGCGACCGGGCTGATTTTCACCGTCGGCGAAGTCGGCGGGTTCTTCGGTCCGTTCCTCATCGGGTTCCTGTACGATATCACGGGGTCGTTCGCTCCCGCGCTCGGGGTACTCGCCGTCGCGAGTCTGTTCGCAGCCCTCGCCGGGTACTATATGAACGAACCGTCCGATTCGACGTAGTCCCCCGCATATCTCCCAACCGACCGCCTCACGTGCGTGTATCCCAACCGACCGCCTCACGTGCGTGTATCCCAACCGACCGCCTCAAGTGCGTGTATCACCAACCACGTTCCGATGAGTGACACCTCCGGGTCGAGTCCGCTCTCGCCCGACAGACCGGCGGCCGAGCGGGAGTTCCGCGTCGACGCCCCGTTCGACCCCGCGGGCGACCAACCCGAGGCCATCGAGCAGCTCGCGTCGGGGTTCGAGTCGGGGATGGGAAAACAGACCCTCCTCGGCGTCACCGGGTCGGGGAAGACGAACACCGTCTCGTGGGTCATCGAGGAACTGCAACAGCCTACGCTGGTCATCGCCCACAACAAGACGCTCGCCGCGCAGCTGTACGAGGAGTTCCGGAACCTCTTTCCCGACAACGCCGTCGAGTACTTCGTCTCCTACTACGACTACTACCAGCCGGAGGCGTACGTCGAGCAGACCGACACCTACATCGACAAGGACATGTCGATAAACGAGGAGATCGACCGGTTGCGCCACTCGGCGACGCGGTCGCTTCTCACCCGCGACGACGTCATCGTCGTGGCTTCGGTGTCGGCGATCTACGGGCTCGGCGACCCGACCAACTACACGGAGATGGCGCTCCGGGTCGAACTCGGCGACCGGCTCGACCGCGACGAACTGCTCGCCCGGCTGGTCGATCTGAACTACGAGCGAAACGACGTCGACTTCCAGCAGGGGACGTTCCGCGTCCGCGGCGACACCGTGGAGGTGTACCCGATGTACGGCCGCTACGCCGTCCGCATCGAGTTCTGGGGCGACGAGATCGACCGCCTCACCAAACTCGATCCCCTGCGGGGCGAGGTCGTCTCCGAGGAGCCGGCGGTGCTCGTCCACCCGGCGGAGCACTACTCGATCCCCGAGGACAAGCTCGAGGCGGCCATCTCGGAGATCGAGGAGCTGATGGACGAGCGCGTCGGCTACTTCGAGCGACAGGGCGACCTCGTCGCCGCCCAGCGGATCGAGGAGCGCACGACGTTCGACATCGAGATGCTCAGAGAGACGGGTTACTGCTCGGGAATCGAGAACTATTCGGTTCATATGTCCGATCGCGACTCCGGCGAGGCGCCGTACACGCTGCTCGATTACTTCCCGGACGACTTTCTCACCGTCGTCGACGAGTCCCACCAGACGCTCCCGCAGATCCGCGGGCAGTTCGCCGGCGACAAGTCCCGAAAGGACTCGCTCGTCGAGAACGGCTTCCGGCTCCCGACGGCCTACGACAACCGCCCGCTGACGTTCGAGGAGTTCGGCGAGAAGACCGACCGCACGCTCTACGTCTCGGCGACCCCCGGCGACTACGAGCGGGAGCGAAGCGAGCAGATCGTCGAGCAGATCGTTCGACCGACGCACCTCGTCGACCCGGCGATCGAACTCGCCGAGGCCACCGGTCAAGTCGACGACCTACTCTCGCGGATCGACGAGCGGATCGAACGCGACGAGCGCGTGCTCGTCACGACGCTCACGAAGCGGATGGCAGAGGACCTCACGGAGTTCCTCGAGGAGTCGGGCGTCGACGTCGCGTACATGCACGACGAGACCGACACGCTGGAGCGCCACGAGCTGATCCGGGACCTCCGGCTCGGGAACATCGACGTCCTCGTCGGGATCAACCTCCTCCGAGAGGGGCTGGACATCCC
Source organism: Halobellus sp. GM3 (assembly GCF_052545375.1). Taxonomy (NCBI): domain Archaea; kingdom Methanobacteriati; phylum Methanobacteriota; class Halobacteria; order Halobacteriales; family Haloferacaceae; genus Halobellus; species Halobellus sp. GM3. Next base: position 202,670 of record NZ_JBQWLT010000006.1, read on the forward strand.
CGAGGTCTCGCTCGTGGCGATTCTCGACGCCGACCAAGAGGGCTTTCTCCGCTCGGAGACGACGCTCGTGCAGACGATGGGACGGGCCGCCCGAAACGTCGAGGGCGAGGTCGTCCTCTACGCCGACGAGACGACGGACTCGATGGCCGCCGCGATCGAGGAGACGCAGCGGCGTCGGCGGATCCAACAGCGGTACAACGAGGAGCACGGCTTCGAGCCCAAAACGATCGAGAAGTCGGTCGGCGAGACGAACCTCCCCGGCAGCGGCGATCGGAGCGAACGGTCCCCGACCGACGAGCCGACCGACGCGGACGAGGCGCGCGAGCAGATCGCGTATCTGGAGGATCGGATGGGAGAGGCCGCCGACAACCTCGAATTCGAGCTCGCGGCCGACATCCGCGACCGAATTCGCGACCTCCGACAGGAGTTCGGTATCCGGGAGGACGACGCGGAGTCGCGCGGCGACGACGGCGTCGACCCCGGCGCCGATCCGCTCGACGGCGTGCCGGTCGACGAGGCCGACCCAGAGGAGTGACCCGTCGACGTCGCGACTATTCGGTCCCTTCGGCGGCGTCGAGGGAGGAAGGCGAACGACGCGAGCGGTACAGATTGACGGCGAGACCCGCGAGGAACGCGAGGAGTCCGGCGCCGACGAGCCACAGAGCGTTCGGATGTTCGAGACCCAAGTGAAGCGGAGCTATCATCGCCCGGAAACAGGGCGGACACGCATCTAAGAGCTTCTATCTTCTGCGCCTCTTTTGCTCACCGTTATCGCGTCGTCTCGTAGGACTCTTCGATATTCAGGTCGACGTCGGCTTCTGCCGCCGGTTCGCCGTCCTCGCGGCCGGGGAGGTCGCCGACGGCGTCGACGCTCTCGATCTCCTCGACCGCGGCGGCGATCTCGTCGATCTCGTCGAGGCCGAGGAGCTCGCGCGTCTCGGCGTCGAAATCGAGACTCTCCAGCCCGGCCGACGTCTGTACGTCGCTGTCGGTCAGCCCGCGGCCGTACCGCCCGAGGAGGCTCGTGAGTTCCTGTGGGACGACGTACGTCGTCGACGGCGACGTGCCGATGCGCGCGAGCGCCTCCAGCCCGCGGTCGACGATCGCCCGCTCGCCCATCGACTCGGCCGAGCGCGCGCGGAGGACCGTCGCGACGGCGTCCCCCTGCGCTTCGAGGATCTGACTCTGCTTTTCGCCCTGCGCGCGGATGATGTTCGACTGCTTTTCGCCCTCGGCCCGCTCGACCGCAGAGCGCCGTTCTCCCTGCGCTTCGAGGATCATCGCCCGGCGGCGGCGCTCGGCGGAGGACTGCTCTTCCATCGCGTTCTCGACGGCCGCGCTGGGCTTGACGCTCCGGACCTCGACGCTCTCGACGCGGATCCCCCACTCGTCGGTCGGCTCGTCGAGTTCCTCGTTGATCCGTCGGTTGATCTTCTCGCGTCGCGACAGCGTCTCGTCGAGCTCCATGTCGCCGAGGACGGCCCGAAGCGTCGTCTGCGCGAGGTTCGAGACGGCGCGTTTGTAGTTGTCGACCTCCAGAAACGCCCGTTTCGCGTCCATCACCCGGATGTAGACGACCGCGTCGGCGGTGACGGGCGAGTTGTCGCGGGTGATCGCCTCCTGTTTCGGCACGTCGAACGTCTGGGTCCGCATATCGAAGGTGTACGTCTTCGAGACGAACGGGGGGACGACGTTGAGTCCCGGTTCCAGCAGTTTCCGGTACTCACCGAACACGGTGAGCGCGCGCTTCTCGTAGGCGTTGACGATCTCGACGGCGCTGTAAACCGTTGCGATCGCGAGCGCGAGGGCGACGAGTCCGACGAGCGCCGTCGGGTCGCCGCCGAAGAGCGCGAGAGCGACGAAGACGGCGGCGGCGACGCCCACAGCGGGGAGCAGCCAGCCCGGTGGCCCGCGCGCGGAGAGCCGACCGAGTTCGCGGAAGAGACTCGCCATGGCTGACATTGTGAGCCTGTGGCATTAAGGATGTCCCGAGCGGGACCGGGGATCGGCGGGGCCGATCCGGCGCGACCCGAAGGCACTTGACGGTCGCTCGAGTGAGAGCGCGTATGCGCATTCCGCGTCCCGGCGTCGACCGAGCGAAACTGGAGGTCGAGGACCTCCTGAAGATCGTACTGGTCCTCGTCGTGGTCTGGCTCGTTTTGGAAGTGATCGGCGGAATTCTCGACATCCTCGCGTGGATCCTCGGTCCGCTCCGCCCAATCCTGGGAATCGTCGTCATCGCCCTGATCGTGCTGTGGCTGCTCGACCGGATCTGAAACGGTGCGTCGACGGGAGGACGATCAAGACGCCCGCCATCGGCGAGCGGTCCGGCCGACCGATCACCCCACTCAGGGACAGTCAATCTCCCCGACGGCCCGCCGCTCCGACCCCTGATCGACGGGCCGCGTCGCGCCCGAATCGAGGTTCGCGAGCACCAGCCGTCCCCCGTAGCCGTGCGTTTGATCGTGGCCGCGGACGGCGACACAGGTCACGTCCTCGGGGATCTCGACAGTGTCCGAGCGCGTGAACGGCTGCCGGGAGTGGGCGTGCAGTAGCTCTCGCCGACCCAGTCGCGTCCCGTCGAGGCGCTCGACCTGCCACCAGTTCGCGTACCCGTCCTCGCCGTCGTCGTCGTGATGAAGGGTCACGTCGAAGGCGAACGCTCCGTTCTGACGCTCGAAGGCGACGTCCACGACGTTCGCCTCCCGAAGATCGAGGGACGGCTCACCCTCCCCGGCGTCGGTCGATTCCGTTCCCTCCCCGGCGTCGGTCGATTCCGTTCCCTCCCCGGCGTCGGTCGATTCCGTTCCTTCCTCGTTGCCGGCGGCCTCGGTTCTCGTTCCGGTGGTCGTCTCACTCGCACCGTCAGATCCGCCACACCCGGCCAACGTTCCCGCGAGGAGCGCACCCGAAAGGCCGCCGAGAAGTCGCCGTCTGGACGTGGAAATCGGGGAGTCGGACATACGTCTCAGTAGACGAGACGCGCGGGCCGCACAAAGCTTTCACCCGCTTTCCGCGACCACGACGGCCCCTTTCATTCCCACCGTGAGATGGGGCTCACAGTGATACAGCGCGACCCCCGGCTCATCGAGCACCTGCTCGTAGGTCTCGCCTTCCTCGTCCACAGGATCCCCGGAGGAGAACTCGTAGTCGGACTCTCCGATCTGATCGTCCGGTTCGGCCTCGACGTTGTGGGCGCCTCCCTCGCCAGTCCACTCCCACCGGACGGTCGTTCCCGCGTCGACCGCCACCGCGGCGGGGTCGAACTCCGTCCCCGTATCGCCCGTTCCGACACCGACAGTGATCGCCTCTTGGTCGCGCCGGTCGACGATCGAGCCGTCGTAATTCGGGGCCGCGGCCCCGACGTCGGTCTCGGTGAGCCACGCGTCGACCGCAGGGTAGTCGTCGCCGGTAAGAGCCGGGGCGCCGTCTCCACCGTCCCCGCCGTTCCCGTCTCCCCCGCCGTTCCCAGTACAGCCGGCTATCGCCGTCAGCACCGCGAGTCCAGTCGCTTGAACGCATCTCCGCCGTCTCATACGAGGACGAGACTGCATAGAGACGAGTATCCGGCCCGAGAGTTAGTTATGGAGCCAGTTACGCCCGGGTCGGGTTCTGTTCAGTGCGATAGGAGTACCGTACTGCCGTGCGCGGCGGGGGTCTCCCGCACTCCGGTCTCACCCTCGCGGTTTCGACCCGTTCGGTCGACGACGACGGATCGCTCCGACGGCTTCTTGGTCCGCGTCGCCGCACGATCACCCGTGTTTAGCTTGAACGTACCCGTTCCGGGGCAGGTCGCGCGACTCGCCTCCGAGTTGCATCCGGAACTCACCCGCTTCGAGCGGATCCGCGAGCGGCACACGCTGCTCGCGAAGCGCTTCGACACGGCGCTCGACGACCACGCCGACTCGCTGCCGCGGCTCCGAGAGCGGCTCCGGCCCTTGCTTCGACGACACGCGCCCGCGAGCCTCGAACTTCGAGTGACGGGGCTCGACTACTTCGAGACGCCACCGCGCGGCCCCGGACCCGTGGTCTATCTGGCCGTCGAGAGCGCCGACCTCCGGGCGCTGCATCGCCGGCTCTGTGACTCCTTCGGAACCGTCGAGGGGCTGGAGGGCGACGGCTACGTCCCGCACGTGACGCTGGCTCGCGGCGGGCGAGTCGCGGACGCCGCCGACCTCGTCGCCAGACGGGAGATCGAACCGATCGAGTGGACGGCCGGGGAACTCCGGGTCTGGGACTCGCGCTACCGCGAGGACGCCACGCGGATTCCGCTCGGGTGAGGCCGAGACGAAACCGCCTCACGCGGCCGGCTACGGTCGCGGCGGCTCCCCGGCGTAGGCGTCGAGGTCGGCGTAGAAGTTCAGCATCGAGAACTTGAGCTTCTCGGGGGCCACGTCGACGAGTTCCGCGCGCTCCTCGCGCGGGAAGCTCTCGCGAACGCCGTACTTTCCCATCTCCACGCTCTGTTGGGTGTAGCGCTTGTCGACGAGCAGCCGCACCCCGAAGTCGTCCGGCGCGCGGATGACCCGACCGAGGGCCTGTCTCGTCTTCCGAATCGTCGGAATCTCGACCGCGTAGCGCCAGCCCGCCCCCTCGCGGTCGTCGTACGCGCGGTCGTAGGCGTCCTGAATCGCCTCCAGTCGTTCAGAGAGGTGCGGGTACGGCACGCCGACGACGGCGACGGTCCGGGCGTCGTCGCCGTCGAAGCTCACGCCCTCAGCGAGCGTCCCCCACAGCGACGTGAAGAGCGCGGCGTCGTCGCCGTCGACGAACGAGCGCCGCGTCGACTCCGTGTCCACGTCCGAGCCGTCGAGAAACAGCCGGCTTCCCACGTCCGGGCGGCTCCGAAGCAGTTCGTGATACCGCTCGGCCTCGGCGTAGGAGGGGAAGAAAAACAGCGCGTTCCCCGGCGTAAATCGGGTCGCGTCCGCCAGTACGTCGGCGATCGCCGACTGCGTCTCGGGGTTCCCCCGCTCGGAGCTGAACAGCGCGGGCGCCTCGACGGCGAGCGTCCGCCGGCGCTCCTCCGGGTACTCGAGCCCGTACGCCATCGTCGCGGGGTCCGACAGCCCCAGCACGTCCTCGATCACGTCGAAGGGGCGCAGCGTCGCCGACATCAGGATGCTCGCGTGGACCTCCTCGAACAGCGTCTCTGTCACCTCCCGCGGGATGCAGGTGTACAGCTCCGCCCGCCCGTACACCTCGTCGGTCGCGCCGTCGCGACGGACCGAACACAGCGGGTGCTGGCCGAGCTTCCCGCCGTCGGCCATCCACGCCGCGACGAACTCGGCGGCCTGGAGCGTCTGACACTCCGCGCGGGTCGTCGCGGTCCCGTCGCGGTAGGCCTCTTCGTACTCCCGATCCAGGGTCCGACCGAGTTGCAGAGCGAGGTCGATCTCCGAGCTGATCCCGCGGCCCTCATAGCGGTCGAGAAACGCGAGCGTCAGGTCGTCTCGCCGGTCCGGGTTCGCGATCGAGAGGTCGTGCCAGTCGTCGCCGACCTGCTCGCGCTCGCCGAAGCCGAGGGCGTCGTCGTAGGTGCCGCGGAGCGCCCCGAGGAACGCCGAGAGGACGTTTTCGGCCGGTTCCGCGCGCGAGTCGTCGGCGTCTTCCAGCTCCGAGAGCGCCTCTTCGAGGGTGTTCTCCGTCAGCGTCCGGCTCGCGTGGTCGCGCGCGGTCGACTCGATGTTGTGGGCCTCGTCGAAGACGGTGACGACGTCCTCGGGATCGCGGCCCAGCCACCGGAAGAACTGCTCGCGGATGTTCGGATCCAGCAGGTGGTGGTAGTTGCACACCACCAGATCGACCGCCTCCATCCCCTCTTTGAGGAGTTCGTACCCGCAGAGCTGCCGTTCGTCGGCGTACTCGTAGATCTCTTCGGGCGTCCGCACGCCCTCGAAGAGCCAGCCGAAGAACTCGTCGGTGTCGCCGACGAGGTTGTTGTAGTAGTGCTCGCAGACGTTGCCGTCGCGGAGTTCCTCGAGGTCCGATTCGACGGCGTCGAGCTCGTCCGTCACGGCGCTCCGGGCGTCGCCCGCGCGGTCTTCGCCCGCACGGATCCGATCGAGGAGGGCCTCCGCCTGCTCGGTCAGCTCCTCGCGTTCCTCTTCTTTCTCCACGAGCGTTCGCGTCGTATCGCGGAGCGTCTGACACTCTTGGTATTCGACGTCGATGTGACACATCGACGACTTGCCTTTGAACACCACCGCGCGAACCGGTTCCTCTCGGGTGATCGCGCGCGCGTCCTCGACGAACTGCCGCATCTGCTGGTGGACGTTGGTGGTGATGACCACCGTCTTATCGGTCCGTCGCGCGTACGCGAGAGCCGGAACGAGCGCCGAAAGCGTCTTTCCAGTCCCCGGGGCGCCCTCTAAGAGGACGTCGCGCTCTTCGTCCAGCGCGCCGGCTATCTCCCCCATCGCGGAGCGCTGATTCGGATACGGTTCCTCGTAGGGGAAGAACCGCTCGTACTCGCCGGTCGTGGACACGGTGGTCTCTCGGGCCGCTTGCGATTAAAAGCCTCGGGCGGGCGAGGAGGCAGAATCCGTTCCTAGTGTGCGACGGTAGCATTCCACATAACACTACTGGCCTCGTGCGCTGAAATCGCCTCGCCGAGACGCCGTTATCTGGGATGGCGGAGTACTTTCCGGTATGGCGACTGAAACGAGCACGACAGCAGTACAGACCGAAGACAACGCGTGGCAGTACGGCGTCGTCGCCGGTGTCATCGCGGCCATCGTGATGGGCGCGTTGATGGTGATGCAGATGCGGCCGGTCATCGAAGTCGCGATCCCCTCGATGTACTTCCTGGCGGGTGGTGCCGCGGGCTTCACCATCCACGTCGCCCACGGGGCCGTGTTGGGCGTGGTCTTCGCCGCGTTCGCGACCACCCGGCCTGACTTGACGACCGCGAAAGCCATCGCGTACGGCGTCGGCTACGGCGTCGTTCTCTGGGCCGTTCTCGCGGTCATCGTGATGCCGGTCTGGCTCTCGGCCGTCGGTTCGCCGGCGAACCCGCCGCTACCGAACGTGAGCGTCACGAGTCTCGTCGGACACGTGGTCTACGGGGCGGTACTGGGCGTCTCCTACTCTGCGTTCCGGCGTCAGTAGCCCCGAGGAGAGTCGTCCGGAACCGCCACAGATAGAGCGGGGGTTCCCGATCAGCGCCGACACGATACTCTTCCGTCGCGAACACCACAATGGTAAGATGAGTAATATAAATGCCAAAAGTAGTTATGAATTTTCAGACACGAAAACGCCCGAAATTCAGGAGGTGAGAAAACGCAGAGACAGAGTTGATATCTGTATATCACTATTTAGTAGGAAATATTAATACAAAATGGGGAGAGTCACCAAGTGCCAATGTGCGCAAACAACGTCGACGAGTTAGTCCGAGAGTCGGACAACATCGTCGAAATGCTGCGGGGGAACGCCACGGCGTTCACCCTCGGCGAACACTTTCCGGCGATTCCCAACGAGATAACGAACTGGATCGAAGAACAGCGAGCGATCATCGAATCGGTCGCGCTCGGCGATCTGTCTCACCATATGACGGAGATCCACGCCGAGGGGCCGGACGCCTTTCAGTTCTTCAAAGACTTCTCGGTCAACAGCTTCGAGAACTTCGAGGTCGGCGACGGGAAGCACATCGTCCTCTGCAACGCTCGCGGACACCTCATCGGTGACGGGCCGCTGCTTCGGCTGGGCGAAGAGGAGTTCTGGGGCGTCCCGTGGGGCGCGGAGAACTGGCTCGAGTACCAACTCGATGTCGGCGACTACGACGTGACGGCATCGTTCGATCCGCCCACGGCGAAGAAAGACGGCGGCGACCCCGAGAGCTTCATCATTCAGGTACAGGGACCGGACGCGTACGCGACCCTCTCGAAACTAACCGACGCGGACATCAAAGACATCGGTTTCTACAAGTTCAGAGAGATCACGTTAGCGGGAAAGCGGGTCCGAGCGTTCGGTCACGGGATGTCCACGCAGCCGGGATTCGAGTTCCACGGGCCGTTCGAGCACGCTGATGAAATAAAAAGCGCGATCCTCGAGGCGGGCGAGGAGTTCGGAATCAGACACCTCGGGTCGAAGGCTTATAATTCACAGTCGGTTCGACTCGGCTGGATCGGCGCGGGTCCGCCACCGGTGTACGACGGCGAGGAGATGGCGGACTTCAGACAGTGGCTGGGGACGGACCGCCGCGAGGCCTCGTTCTCGATCGAGGGGAGTTACGACTCCGACGACATCACGGATTACTACATGACGCCGGTGGAGTACGGCTTCGGCGGTCTCGTCGACTTCGATCACGACTACGTCGGGAGGGAAGCACTCAGAGAGCAGCTCGACAACCAACAGCGAGAGTTCGTCTCCCTGCTTTGGGACGACGACGATATGGTCGACGTGTACGCGTCGCTGTACGGTGACGGCACCCCGAATAAGTACTTCGAGCTTCCGCGTTCCCGCTGGGGGAACTCGGCGTTCGACAGCGTGACGAGAGACGGCGAACTCGTCGGCATCTCCCGTCGACGCTCGTACGAACCGGACATTCGCGGCGTCGCGTCGCTCGCCGTCGTCGATCTGGAACACAGCGAGCCCGGGACCGAAGTCACTGTCCACTGGGGCGAGGGACGCGGTTCGGTCAATCCCCGAATCGAGGACCACGAGCCCACGGAGGTCTCGGCGACAGTCGCTCCGGTACCGTACACGGAGGACCTCCGCAAGGCGTGACACCGCGAGCGTGACAGAGAGACGTATCGCCCCCCGCAGAACGGTTACAGTTCGACCCGTAGTTCGTCGCCGTCGACGACGACGGGGAACGTCCGCATCCGCTTTTCGGTCGTCTGGTGCTGTCCCGTCTCGAGGTCGAACTTCCAGCCGTGCCACGGACAGGCGGCGACGCGTGCCTCACAGTCGATATCGCCCGGCCCCTCCGTCAGGCAGTCCTCCTCGCCGATCCGCTCCTCGTCAATCCGGTGGAGCGCCGCGCTCCGATGGATGCAGCGGTTCTGCATCGCGTAGAACTCGCCATCGCAGTTGAAGACGGCGATCTCCAGCCCGTCGACTTCGACACCCATCACGCCCCCGTCCGGCACCTCGTCGACGGATCCCACGGTGTGTTTTGTCATCGTGTCTCCTCCAGCCTCACAGCCGGTAGACCTCTTCTGCCGTCTCGTGGAGGATGCGTTCGCGCATCTCGTCGTCGATATGCGGGTGCTCGAAGATCCACGTCGGCGGATCGTTCGTGCTGTGCGGCCAATCCGTCGCAAACATCAGCGTGTTATGGGCGTGCTCCATCTCCAAGAGCCACTTGTAGTGCTTCGGGTTATCGGGGAGACAGACGGGTTGCGTGGAGAATTTGATGTTCTCCCAGAGGTACTCGCTGGGGAGCTTATCGAGGTACTCCTTGCCCTGGTCGTACATCCGCTCTGCCAACTGAACGTCTTCGGGAGTGTGCTGGTAGAACTCGTCCATTCGATACGCGACGAACGGAAGCCAGTGAACGCCTCCCTCCTGATAGACGACGTTCAGGTCGGGGTACTTATCGAACACGCCAGTGACGATCATATTCACGGTGTTCATGATCGCGTGCGTCGCGGGATCGAACCCGATGGCCTCGATCCACGTCCGGATCGCCTCCCCCTCGGGCGTCGCTCTGTCGGCGTAGGACGCGACGTCCAAGTGAAGCGAGAGCGGGAGATCCAACTCGGTCAGTTTGTCGTACAGCTGATCGTACTCGGGGTTCCCGAGTCGCCAGAACTTCCCGAACCACCCGTAGGCGCCCGCGAAGTCGGGCTCGCTCCCGACGCGGTCGAGTTCCGCCGCGGCCGCCTCGGGGTCCCAAAGCGGGAGAAGCAGCTGCGCCCGGACGTTGTCGTGTACCGGCGTGACGTTCTCCAGCACGTAATCGTTGTACGCGCGACAGACCTCCTCTTTCATTCTGGGGTAGGCGACCTGCGGGAGGCTCTGGAACCCCGGGGTGACGATCGGGACGTCCGTCCCCATCGACTCCATCATCGCTAAGATGTCGTCTCCGTCTTTCGCCGTCCCGTGGCTGTCGACGCCGATCCCGCCGGCGTCGTTCGCCCACGTGGGAAGCCAGTCGATGGCCTCGAACTGGTATTTCCCCCACGGGCGATCGAGTTTGTCGACGATCCGATCGTCCATGTACGGGAACAGATCGTCGAGCATTTTGATCGAAAGGTGGACGTCGATGTCGACGATGAACGCCTCTCTGGCGGCGTCCGGGATCTCCGGTCGGTCCGAAGGTTGGAATTTCTTCACGGACATAGATTATTAATATCGGAGTCACAGTATAAATCAGTAGGGTCGGTAACAAAGGCCATAGAGCGGTCACACGTTGAACGTTTGACTCGATAGCGGGGGTACCGTCGACGTCGTCGAGGGCCATACGTGATCGGCAGTTGAACGCTTGAACGGAGATCTATACACATCAACTATTTACAATCGGTGCGGGTACCGACTCGGTGATGGCGCGCTCCTCAGACGCCACCGGCGTTTCCTATCGAACGCTACTGACGGACTCTGCCCTCCTCGTGGTATTCCTCTCGAGTGGCGTCGCGGCGCTCGGGTTTAACGCGGCGCCCGTCGCACTCCCCGATATCGGGCGCGAGTTCGCGCTCACCGAATCGGAGATCGGACTCGTGATGAGTATGTTCTTTTTCACGCAGACGCTCTCGGTTCCGTTGGTCGGCATCGGTGCGGATCTCTACGGACGGCGGACGATCCTGATTCCGTCGCTTCTCCTGTTCGGCGTCTCGGGAATCGCGATGCTCTGGGTGATGAGCTATCCCGCACTATTGGGTTTGCGGGCCGTACAGGGCGCGGCGTTCGCGGGCGTGTTGCCGCTGTCGGCAACGCTCGCCGGGGACCTGTACACCGGTGCTGAGGGGTCGACCGCACAGGGGATCCGCTCGGGCATCAACGGACTCGCCAGCGCCATCGCACCGATCGTCGCGGGCGTTCTCGTTATCGTGACGTGGCAACTGCCGTTCGTGTTGTTCGCGCTGGCGCTTCCCGTCGCGCTACTCGTGTACTGGTACTATCCAGAGCCGCTGAGGGACGACGCCGGCCGCGGAGACGGAACCATCGTCGCAGCGCTCGGCGCGTACGTCCGAACGATCGCCGCCGCCGCCGATCGACGTCTCGCCATCTTCATCGCCGGCGGGTTCACGCTGTTTTTCCTGAAGGCGAGCTTCACCACATTCCTCCCCGTGTTCGTGGTCTCGGAGCTGGGATCGGTCGCCACGGTCGCCGGAACGGTACTGGGCGTATACGGGGGGATCCGCGTGCTCGTCTCGCCGGTGTCGGGGTCTGTGCTCCTCAGGTTGGGTCGGCGGAACACGATTCTCCTCGGCGTCGCACTCGCCGCCGTTGGAACGGCGATCCTCCCGTTTTCCCCGGACGTCTGGACCCTAGTGGTCGCCACCGTATTCTACGCGCTCGGAGAGGCGGTACTGAACCCGGTCATCAACGACGCTGTCGCGGCGTTCGCTGACGAGGATCAGCGGGCGGGGATCATGAGCGGCCTGCAGTTCTTCAAGAGCGGAGCACTGACGCTCGCCCCGTTGACGATGGGGTTTCTGATCGGCGTCGTGAGCTTCGAGGGCGCGTTTGTCGCCGCTGCACTCGCTGCGATCGTCTACGGGGCGATAGTGGCCGTGAAGTTCACCTCGGAACCGGACGGGGACGGGTGAGTTCTCGCCAGAAGGCGGCAATATGAATTTTCAAAGACATATACGCCACCGATCCCCGGCCCTTGGAGGTGGCGAAAACACCGGGTATTTGATGAATAATAATACAAGTTTAAGTAAGCTGGACTCTTTCGCTGTAGTATGCCAGACGGTGACAAAGGCCAATGGTCAGTAGCGAACCGACGTCGGTTTCTCAAAACAGCCGGAAGCGCGGCGATCGTCGGCTCAGTCGCGGGCTGTCTCGGCGGAGGCGGCGGGGACGACGGATCAGACAGCGGCGATAGCGGCGGCGACAGTGACAGCGGAGACAGCGGCGGTGACGGCGGCGGCAGCGACGGCGACTCCACCGAAGAGCCGGGGTCGGATTACCCGTCCGGCGATATCGACTTCATCGTGCCGTACTCCACCGGAGGGGGGTTCGACGCGTACGCGCGGCTGATGGCACCGTATCTGGAGGAGGAGTTAGGGACAACAGTGAACGTCCGGAACGTCACTGGTGGTGGCGGCGTGGTCGGCGCCACGGAGCTGTCGAACGCCGACCCCGACGGCCACACGCTGGGCATCTGGGCGCCGAAGGAAGCGGCGTACAAGCAGATCGGACTCGACGTGGATTTCGACGTGCGTGACTGGACGAAGATCGGGTACGTCACGCAGGACCCGAACGAGCTCGTCCTGATGGAGTCGGCCGGCATCGACACGTGGGAGCAGTTCGTCAGTTCCGTATCGGATCTGAACTTCGTCACGCAGGGGCGGGGCTCTTCGGCCCACATGCTGACGATTCTGCTCGGGGGGATGACCGGCGCCTTCGACGTGGAGGCGCCGAACTTCGTCCACTACGAGGGGACGGGGGCGGCGCTCGCGGGCCTCGAGTCGGGGGAGGGAGACGCCTTCACCGTCGGAACCGCGTCCTCCGCGGCGAAAGTGGTGAACGCCCTCGAAGCGGAGATGTTCGTGCTGTTCGAGTCTCCGGACCACTCGGTCAACGAATACCTCGAAGACCAGGGTATCGAGGTGATGCATCACTCCACTGAACTCGACATCGACAACGTCGTCGAGTACAACGAGCTCACGGTCTTCCGGCGGTTCATTGCGGCACCGCCGGGCGTTCCGGACGACGTCCACCAACAGCTCGTCGGGGCCTTCGAGACGATCACCTCGAACGAGGAGTTCATTCAGGAGGCGCGAGAGGCGGCGCGACCGATCATCGACCCCGAGGCCGGCGAAGAGCGGGTCACCGAAGCGATCGACTCGACGTTCGAGACGCTCTCGGAGGAGCCGTACGCGAGCCTGATCCAAGACGCCTTCAGCAGCTAACGTCGCGTTCCCTTTTTTGGCCGGTACGGACCGAAGACGGATCGAGCCAGCAGCCAAGCGGTTCCGGGTCGCGAACGACCGCCCGCTCAAGCGGACTGCCGGCGCCGGTACAGCGGAATCGCGAGGACGACGACGATCCCGAGGATCAACAGAATCGAGAGCGGACGGTTGTAGAGGATCGAGGGGTCGCCGCGGGAGATCTGGAACGCGCGGTGGAAGTTCTGTTCGGCGAGCGGTCCGAGGACGAGCGCGACGATCAGTGCGACGCGAGAGAGTCCGAACTTGACCATGAAGAAGCCGACAACGCCGAACCCGGCGGTCAGTAACACGTCGGTGAACTGACCGCGGATGACGAACGACCCGATGAGCCCGACGATGATGACGATGGGAACGAGCGTCGTCACGTTGATCTGTGTCACCTTGATCAGATACTTCGACGACGCGAGACCGACGAGCGACGTCAGGACGTTCGAGATAATCAGCGCGAAGACGATGATGAACACGATCTGCAGGTTCTCTCGGAACAGCAGCGGACCGGGACTGACGCCGTTGATGACGAAGGCGCCGATGAGGACCGCAGTCGATGCCGACCCGGGGATCCCCAGCCCCAGCGTCGGGACCATCGATCCGCCGTCTTTCGCGTCGTTCGCCGCTTCGCTCGCGATGACGCCGTTGATGTTGCCTTTCCCGAAGGAGTCCGGGTCGGGATCGGTCTGCTTGGCCTGTAGGTACGCCAAGAAGTTCGCAACGGTGCCGCCAGCGCCGGGAACAGTGCCGATAATCCACCCCAGTGAGGAACTGCGCAGAAACACCTTCCAGTTTTTGAACACGGCCTTGACGCCGACGAGGACGCCTTCGATGTCCGGCTCCTCCTGTGAGATCGTCGACCGCTCCCCCATCAGCTTGATCATCTCTGCGATCGCGAACACGCCGATAATCAGCGGAACGAGCGGAACTCCCGAGAGGAGGTAATCGAAGTCCCACGTGAACCGAGCACTCCCGGTCACCGGATTGAGGCCGTGAAACGCCAGTATCAGGCCGAAGCCGCCGGCGATCAGGTCCGAGATGACCGATCCGCGAGTCACGACCGCGATCGTCGCTAACCCGAGAAGCGCCAGCCAGAAGATATCGACGGAGTGGAAGGCAACCGATAGCTGTCGAATGAACGGGATCGTCGCGATGAGGAGCACGACACCCAGTATCGCTCCGAGCGCCGACGCGGTCGCACTCGCGCCGATAGCTTCGCCGGCGCGTCCCTGTCGAGTCAACGGATAGCCGTCGAACACAGTGGCCGCGTTCGGCGCGTCTCCGGGCGTGTTCAGGAGGATCGCCGTGATCGAACCGCCGAAGGCCGTTCCACCGAGGTTGGCCGCGAGAATCATCAGCGCTACGTTCGCCGGCAGCGGATAGGTGATCGGGATGAGCAGCGCGAGCGCGACCGGTCCACCCAAACCGGGGAACATCCCGGCGATGAGGCCGAGGAGCGTCGCTAACAGGATATAGAGAAGGTTCCGCGGCGTGAATATGGTGTCGATAGCGATTCGGATAGCCTCCATCGGCTCTCCTGTCTGCTGGAGCGGGACAGCGAAATCGACCGCGGCGAGGAGTTCATTCATCGGCTACGTCTCACCGGAGGTTGTGCGCGGGCTGCTCGAAGATCCCGTTCAACGCCCGGTACAGTGCGGCTCCGAGAGCCGGAGGGAACGTTCGCGGTTGGGGGTCCCCTCATAACAGGGCCCCCAGAACGCCGATCGGATACGCCCCCTCGTAGATGTTCGCGCCGAGCAATCGGATGAAAAACAGATACACGAAGACGAAGGTGCCCGCGGCGATGAGAACCGCTCGAACGAGGTCGCGCTCGTACAGCAACACGAAAGAAAACAGGAACACGAACAGCGCGAACAGGAACCCGAACGCCCAGAGGAGGGCCGAGAGCGCAGTGATCCACAGAATCATCGCGAACTCGCGGCGGTAGCGAACGGCGGGTGAGACGTCGACACCAGTCACCGATTCGACTTGGGTATCGAGCTCGATAGCGTTGAACGAGCCGAGTCGGATCCTGTCACTGGCGGCCATCATCACGAGCTTCAGGACGATCAATCCGAGAAACGGGATGCCGACGATAAGCGGAAACAGCCGGGCGTCACTGCTGTACGTCGTCGCTTCAACGACAACAGCGAGCGTGTACAGCCCCAAGACGCCGAAGAAGATGCCCGACCAGAGGCGGCCGTCTATCGATGAGAGCCGCTCGAAGATCGGATCTCCGAACTCCGATGTTATCGCCATAGTTGTGGGTCATAGTTCGTGAATATAAACTTAACCCCCGCAACCCTATGTAACGAATCAGTCATTTAAACGATTCAGCGACGAAGAGGTCGCTAGCTGAAGTTGAAATAGTTCGCTTTTCGAGGCCGAAACGGCATTATCAGACCCGATACCGCAGTTATTCGGATCAACCGTTTTCCACGGTCTGGTTTTTATACACTGGTCAAATCTCCGAAACGTCTGTCGGGTTTGTACGGAGCGGGAGCGACTGTCGCGTCGATCTCTTTTTGTGGTCCGTCCGGTTCCCCCCACACGACCGTGACCGCTGTCCCGGGTTCCGCGTGGGCGACGTCTATGGTACACAGAGAGAGCATCTCCCGGAAGTAGTAGCTGTACCCGCGGAACGTCGAGACGCCGACGGTTTCCGCATCGACGAGAACCCTGTCCGACTCCATCTTCCACTGCTGCTTGTTCGGCATATCCATGAACTTGTACGGCTCGCCGTCCCGGAAGAGCGACGCGTACACGTCGACGACGTCGGCATCGTCCCACACGAGCGTGACCAGCGTCCGGCGGGGGTTTTCGACTTCCGCTTCGAGCGCCTCCCGACCGAGGAAGTCGTGGTCGAAAGCGATCCGGTTCTCCCAGCCGAGTTCGACCGGGCTTCGGAACCACGCGCTGATGTCGTCGGCATCGAAGCTCCCCTCGATCGGATAGGTGAGAATGTCCCTCGAAACGCGGTCCATGTCCTCGAGGAGCCACCGCTGATACGCCGCCATCTCGGGGGCGACGATAGCCGGGATGAACACTCTCCCACGGGGCGGGAAACACGCTTCCAGATGGTTTATCGAGGCCGTCCGCCCCCCCAGACGGCGGAGTCCGTACTCCGATCCGGCGTCGACGATGTGGTCCCAGATCTCGTCAGCGTACTCCTGTGGACCCTGCAGCTCGAAGCCGAGTTCGCCGGCCATTCCCATCCGGAAGGCAGTGACCTCGCGGCCCGAGATATCGATCGGGCCGAAGTGAATGAACTCGATGTCCCGAAGCGACCCGTCGGCGACGGCCTCGAGGACCTGCAACGAGTTCGGACCCTGCACCTGGAATTTGAACAGGTCGAGCTCGCGGCAGGTCGCGTCGTAGTCTCCCCGCTGCAGATTGAACTCAGTCCAGTAACTCGGCGTGCTGTGAAGGATGAACGTCTCCTCGCCCGTCCGCCTGACGACGCCCTCGGCGAGGACCTTTCCGTCCTCGTTGCACTGGACGATGTGTTTGCCCTGACCGACCGCGAAATTCTCAAAGGAGTTAACCGAGAGGTCAGCCAGCAGATCGATCGCTTCCGGGCCCGAGACCTCGAGGTCAGAGATGAACGACCAATCGCCGATATAACAGGTCTCCTTCCACGCGATCTGCTCGTCGATCCAGTTCGTGAACTCGCGCTGACGCCACCCCGGGTGGATATACCCCGGTTCCGCTCGCATCCGCTCGACGTAGCTTTCACCGCCTGTGCCAATGGGAGACTCACTCATAGTTTAGTATCCCTACTGTGGCGGTAGGATAAATAAATGCATTGGCGGAGTAGTCACTTCGCTGGCGTGTTACGCCCGCTAACGGGTCGTATCGATCGTCGGATTATAATAGCGTTTGCAAGTCTCTACACACTCGACCGCACGACGTCGTGCGGTCGGCTGTGCAATCAGTTGCAAACGCTACTATAACTGTCAGCCACCTATTCATTCCCGGTACGCTTTTTTCCCCTCGCGGGATCCTACCGCTATGTCGGATCAGCTGAGAGAACGGTTAGTCACGGCAAATCGCATCCTCGCGAACGAGGGCATCATCCGTGGATTCGGTCACGTGAGCGTCCGAAACCCCGAAACGGATACGATCTACCTGTCGCGATCTCGGAGTCCGGCGTTCGTGACCGAAGACGACATCCTCGAACTCACTCTCGACGGCGACATCCTCGACGAGGGGGACCATTCTACCTACTTGGAGAACGTGATCCACCGCGCCATCTACCGGGCGCGCCCCGACGTCAACGCCGTCGTCCACCACCACGCCGAGTCGGTGATTCCGTTCGCGATCTCCGACGTAGAGATGCGTCCCGTGACGCACAAGGGGATGCTCTTCGCCGACGGCGTTCCGAAGTTCGACGAGTACGACGAGGCGCACGGGTACCTCATCGCCACCGAGGCGGAGGGCGAGCGGATGGCCGCGACCCTCGGCGATCACCGCGCCCAACTGCTCGTCGGTCACGGCGCCAACACGGTGGGCGGGTCGCTCAAGGAGGCGATCTGCGTGACGTACAACTTCGTTCTCAACGCCCGAAACCAACTGGACGGCGAGAGCCTCGGCGAGGTGACGTTCACCCCCGAGAGCGAATCGATGGTTCGGACCACCGCCGAGAAGGAGCTCTCGGAGGGCGTGGTGGACAGACTGTGGGAATACCTGACCAAGCAGCTTCCGGACCGATCCGAGTGACATCCTCCCCGCCGTAAACGGCGAGGCTTCCCACAAGCCGAGGCTTGCTGGGTTGGGAGATTTACGGTTTCACATCCCGAGGGAATGCTGGCAGTGCCACGCTACCGTTACCCCTATCCACCGCCGAGAAGACGGGGATTCAGGGTTATCTTGTGCTTCCTGCCCCCTGTTCGTCTGATGAAAGGGGGATGCCTTCCATAACGAAAGGGCGAATCCCGATATTGTCTCATTACGATAGGGCGGCGTGGCCGCCTCGGTTAGCATTCAGTACGCCGTAGAACCACTTGAAACTACGTGCGGGCGCTGTATCCCCGCGCTGAAGCGAGGTTTTAGCGCCCTATCCCGCCAGATAACAGGACGGACTGTGATCTAGCGGAGCGTCTGCCACTGCGTTCGCAGCCGATCGCACGCTGTCGGTTCTCTGCGAAACACCCGGTGAGTGCGAACTCGCGAGTGAAGACTCCCAAACGAGACGGTAGCGGACGTCAAACGTGACTCACGGGAACGAAGCCGAAACCCACCGAAATCCGCCACCCGTGGGCCGAACGAACCGCGGCGACGTCGTGAACCGGAGGAGACTGTCGCCAGCGGATAAATCAGACCTTGAACTCCGAGTACGTGTTCGGCGCAAACAGGTCGTCTACCTCGAGTTTCTCCTGTGTCAACCCCTGCGTATGAGAGTATCTCGTCAACGTCTCCAAGAACTCTCGGTTCTCCTCGACGCCATACGGCCAGTAGTCCCACCCCATCAGGTCGCGCGTCTCCTCGAGTTCGTTGATCGACCACGGGAGGCCGACTTGGAGTTCGTTCATCTTCCCGATCCGTTCGAGGAAGTTCTGTTTCGAACGCTCGAAGGCCTTATACAGCTCCTTCGCGATCCACGGGTGCTCGTCGTACACGTCCTGACGAAGGACCACGGTGTGCATAATCGGGAAGAAACCGGTCTCTCGGTAGTACTCCTTCTCGACGCGTTTAAAATCGGGGAACAGCCGCTCGACGGGTCCATCGTGGAAGGAGGACGGGGCCCGCGCGGTGACGAGCGCGTCGAGGTCGCCGGACTCGAGCATTCCGCTTAGTGTTTGGTCATCCGAGATACTGTGGAGTTCGATTTTTTCAGGGAGGTCGATGGAGAGTTTCTCTTCGCGTCCGCCTTCCTCCTCGCCGCCGTGATACCAGATCATATCCTCCGGGCTGACCCCATACTGGTCTTCGAGCATTCCACGTGTTACCACGGACGCCGTCATCTGATACTCGGGAACGCCGACGTTCTTTCCGGCGAGGTCTTCCGGTTCTTCGATCCCCGACTCCGGGTTGATAAACACACAGGAGTGACGGAAAAAGCGCGAGGGGAACGCAGGGATCGCGATGAGTTCAGGCCAGCCCTGATCTCTCGCCATCATATACGAGGACATCGACATCTCGGCCGCTTGGAACTCTTGGTGCTTGAGCATCCGCCAGAACGTCTCTTCGACCTCGAACGGCAAGAAGTTCAGATCGATTCCGGCGGGTTCCACCGTGCCATTCGCTAAATCTCGTGTTCGATCGTTGAGATCACATGCGAGTGTGATTTCTTGTTTTGACACAGTCTACCGATGGCAAAAGCGGTATTTATAATATTCCCTCACACCGCTGACGCGTCGGCGTGCCACCGGCTGTGCGATCAGTCCCACGCGGCCCTATCGGTCGCTTGGGAGGCGCTGTCGAAAGTAGTTCCAGACGCGATCTACGACCAGATCAGAGAGCATCACGTCTTCGACCGTCGAGCGGGCCATCTCCTCGTCGTCGGCCTCGAACGTTATCTCGCCGAGCCCCATCGCCGAGAGCTGATACTGCGCGTTCGTGACAAAGTACGAGGTCGTCACCAGCGCCTCCTTGAGACTCGTCCCGACGTTGTTCGCCCCGTGACCGACGAGCAGTTGGGCGCGGTGGTCGCCGAGGGTCGCGGCCATCCGCTCGCCCTCCGCCTCGGTGACGACAAGCCATCCGTAATCGGGGTCGTACTCGTCGAACTTGGGAACGCCGTCGTGAAACAGCATTCCGAGGTGGTATGCGGGTTGGATATCGACGTCAGTCGCTGCGAAGGGGATGACCGGGGCGGCGTGGTGGTGGACGACGGCGTTGACGTCGGGGCGCGCCCGGTAGATGGCGCGGTGAATCACGTTCTCCACGTACGGACTGCGGTCGTCGTCGAGGACGTCGCCGTCGAGGGTGAGTTCGAGGATGTCGTCTTCGGTCACGAACGCCGGACTCCGCGACCGAGAGATCAAGACGGTGTTCGTTTCGGGGTTTCGGACGCTCACGTGACCGAGCCCTTGGATGATGCCCTCGTTCGCGACGATCCGGTTCGCCGTGACCAACTGTTCAGTCAGAGACTGGGACATACGGGTGTGTTCGATCAGCGGGATATAATAATATCGGGGGCTCAAGCGGTGACGGATCCGAAAATCGGAAGTCTAGTATCGAGGGCCGTTGTGTCCGGTCTCTGTGACCGGTGGCAGGAACAGTATCCGCGGTACATACACAGTATCTGACACAAACTCATCGGCTGAATTGTACACCGTGAGACACTCTCTCCCATAGACTTAAGATAACGTATATTCACCATAGACCTATGAGTCAGCGAAGTCTCGCGGACGTCTTGGGAGCGCCCGAAGACGTCATTTCGACGTTCAGACGGACGGACATATCCCGAGGCGGGAGCCATATGTCAGCTTATCAGGAAGAATACACGAACTGGATCGAAGAGCAGCGCGCGTGGAGAGAAAGTTGCATTCTGATGGACCAGTCGTATCACCTCGCCAACTACTACATCGAAGGGCCGGACGCCGTCGAGCTAAACGCCGACCTCGGGATCAATCGGTTCGACGATCTGGAACCCGACGACGCTCCGCGAGCGAAACAGCATCCGGTCTGTAGCCCCGAGGGGTACATTATCGGAGACCCCATCCTCTTTTACCTCGGCGAGGAGGAGGTCGTCGTCACCGGGAACCGCGGGCACGCACAAAAGTGGATCCACTACAACCTCGAGAACGGAGACTACGACGCGTCGCTGACAGACGTGTACGATCCGTACGGAGACACCCCGCCGATCGATTTCCGATTCGAGATCCAAGGCCCGCACGCGCGGTCGATCCTCGAGGAGGTGATCGACGGGCCGTTCCCGGAGCTTTCGTTCTTCGGGATGGACGAGATCTCCATCGAAGGGGTTGACCTCTATATGCTCGGACACGGGATGGCGAGCGTTCCGGGGTACGAGATCTTCGGGCCGTACGAACACCACGAGGAGTTCAAGAACCTGATCCTCGGGGCCGGCGAGGAGTACGGGATCCGCGAACTGGGGTCGAAAGCCTACAAGACTGCGACACTCACGACGGGATGGCTGCCGCCGGGGCTTCCGGCGATTTACGACTCCGAGGAGATGCAGGGGTATCGAGAGTGGCTGGACGCCGACTGCATCGAAGCGAACTGGTCGCTCGGCGGAAGCTTCACCTCGGAGGACATCACCGACTTCTATCTCGACCCGGTCGAACTCGGGTACGACCGCTTCATCGACATGGAGCACGACTTCGTCGGCAAAGACGCGATCGCCGCCAAGATGGACGACCCCGAACGAACCAAAGTCACGTTCGTCTGGAACCCCGACGACATCGCCGACGTCTACGCCTCTCTCTTCCGGGAGGGCGCATCACACAAGTTCATCAAGATGCCGGACATCTACCAGCAGTGGGACCTCGGCCACTTCGACGAGATCAGGAGAGACGGGAGCGTAGTGGGGGTCTCGATATTCTCAGGGTACGACTACAACCAGCGGGAGATGCTCTCGTTGGGGGTCGTCGACCGCGAGTACGGCGAACCGGGCACGGAGGTCACGCTCGTGTGGGGCGAGGAGGGCTCAGAGAAACCGAGCGTCGAGCGCCACGAAGCGGCGGAGATTCGAGCCACGGTGGCCCCCGCGCCGTACGTGACGGACCGAGAGGACCTCTAGTCGCCGATCAGGAGACCGATCCGAAGGCGGTGAGGAGCGTGATCCCACAGACGATCGTGATCGTTCCCAGCACGACCCGGTGAGAGAACAGCTCCTCTTCGCGGAACACGAAAAACGAGATGGCGATGACGAAAAGCGGGGCCAGGTTCATAAGCGGAGAGACGACGACAACGAGGCCGACCTCGAAGGCGAGATACAGCATCGGGATGGCGACGCTGCTGGCCAGCCCGGACATCGAAAACGAGAGCCACTGCCGTCTGTTCAGATCGATCTCGAGTCCGGATCCGAGCACGTATCCGGCCGCGAGGAGCCACGAGGTGGTGATCGTCACCGCGGAGGCGATCAGCGGCGACTGAACGAGGTCGATTCCGACTTTCCGAAGGAGGTGCGAAAGGCCGTAGACGAGGGCGGCGATGACGGGGAAGACCAAGTGGCGCCGATCGAACGACGTCGACCCATCGCCCCGCTCGGAGCCGACGTACGCCCCACCAGCGATGACGAGGACGCCGCCGACGAGCCCGACTGCCGACAGTTGCTCTCCGAGAAACACGATCGCCCCGGCGACGGAGACAAGCGGGTTCGAGTAGACGATCGGCGCGTTCACGTTCACGCCGAGGCGGTCGATCCCGGCGTAGTTGAACAAGCGGCCGAGCCCCGGCGCCATAAGCCCCGCGAGGATGAAGTATCGCCACCGCCAGAGGTCCACGCGGAAGTCCGTGAACGCGAACACGACGATCCAGAGCGCAACGAGGTTCACCGAGAGGCTGACGAACATCGCGGCGACCGGACTCGCGTCTCGAATCCCCGCGCGTATGAAGATCGCCGAGAGCGCGTAAAAAAAGACGGAGGTGGTACCGAAGATCACTGAGAGGAGAACGACGGGATCCATATGGTGGTAGTGGAACAGTCACCGACGACTCGCTTAAGCATGTCTTTTGGTCCCGTCCACAATCAGACAGTTACCCATCCTCGATCGCTCGACGGCGTGCGGTCGGATCCACCCGTCGCAAACGCTACTATAATAACGCTCACCTCCGTCGCCCCGCTATGGGTTGGGGGCCGACGCGTCTGTGCGTCCTCGTCGGGCTGCTCGTGGTGGCGCTGGGGCTCGTCGTGAGCCCCGCGAGTGCCGCAGACGAGATTCGAACGGGGAGTGAAATCGATACCGGGAGCGAAATCGGCGCCGACGGGAACGCCACGGCGACGGCCGCGTTATCGGAGCCGGCGGCGGCGAGCGTCTCCGAGGCGACCGCCGCGACGAACGTGGAACTCACCCAGCGGCTCCGGCTCGTGCCCGAGCAGAAGGGGATCTACGAGATCGGCCACCGGTACCGGCTCCCGGATCGGCTCCGGCGGCTGGAGGTGACGCTGCCGGAGGGGGCGACGGTCGTCTCCACCTCGGGGTTCGACAGGAGCGATGGTCGGACCTACGAGTGGGACGGCTCGACCGAGGAGCCGCGGATCGACTACCGGCTGTCGGCGAACCGGACGGTCGATCAGACCGGTCCGATCGGGACGTCCGGGCGGCTGACGTTCGTCGACGTCGGCGAGTGGGCGCTCGTCGTCCCGCCCGGGGGCGCACACAGCTGGAGCTGGGTGTCGGGCGGCGCAGACGTCGGCTTCGAACGCTCGATGAATGCCGCCGAGGGGGCGACCGGAAACGACATCGCGTACCTCGGCGCATACGAGGAGTACACGCACACGGCCCACGGGCAGCGGTTCCGACTGATCGTTCCGGCGTCGGCGTCGCTCGAAGTCCCGCCGGAGGAGCTGTTCGCGTCGCTGTCGGACGCGTCCGACCGGCTCCACGTCGGCGACCGCGACGAGACGGTGTTCGTCGTCGCCGCGCCCACGCTCGACGGCGTCGACTGGGGCGTCCGCGGCCTCCACACGGGCGGGTCGGACATGTGGGTCCGCGACTTCGAGCGCCTCGACGAGGCGGACAACGTCTGGCTCCACGAGTACGTCCACACGCGGCAGGGGTACACCACAGCGGCGGACAGCCGATGGTTCACCGAGGGGGGCGCCGTCTACTACTCGGCGTTGCTGGCGTTCGAACAGGACCGAATCTCCTATGAGACGTTCCGCGAGCGGCTGCGACGCGGCGAGCGCGACGACGACTCGATACTCGCACGACCCGACACGTGGGAGCGGAACGCGAACTACCACATCGGCGCGCTCGTCGCCGGCGACCTCGACCGCCAGACCCGGCTGGGGAGCGACGGCGAGCGGTCCCTACAGGACGTGTTCCGACGGATGAACGCGAAAGACGGGACCGTTAACGCCGCGGACGTTCGGTCCTTCCTCCGCGACGCCGGCGGGCGCGATGTCGCCGCGGCCGGCGACCGCTACACGACGACGACGGACAGGCCGTCGGCGTGGGATCTCGAGGCCCACCGCGAGGCGTTCGGCGACGCCTCGGTCCCGGCACAGATCACCTACACACACCCGACAGACGGTGACGCGCTCCGGGTCAGCGGCGCGTACCGAAACCGCTCGCTCGATTCCGTGGAGGCGGTCACGCTCGTTCCGGGAGAACGGCTCGCGGTCGACGTCGTCGCCACCAACGTCGGCGGGACTGACGGCGATTACGAGGCGACGCTCCGTGTCGACGACGAACCGCGGGCGACCGAATCCGGACGCCTCGCCGTCGACGAGTCGACGCGGCTGACCTTCGAACACACGTTCGACCGGCCGGGCGCGTACACTGTCTCGGTCGGCGACGCGACCGTCCGCGTCGCGGTTCGCGAGCCCGCGACGGCGCGCGTGGACGGTCTCGCGGTGAACCGGAGCGAACTGTCTGCCGGCGGCGGGGTCGAGGTCGAAGCGCGCGTGAGCAACGACGCCGATTACCCCGGCGAAGTGACCCTGTCGTTCACCAGAAACGGAACGGCGTTCGAGACGCGGCGGGTGCGCCTCGACGCCGACGCCGAGGCGACAGTCACCGTCGAGACGCGCCTCCGAGCGCCCGGGACCTACGTGTTCGGCGTCGCGGACGCCTCCGCAGAGACCGCGGTCGTGACCGTTGAGGAGGCGGCGGGGACGACCGCCGGATCCACGCCGGGGTTCGGGGTGATCACTGCGGTCCTGGCGGTAGCGATCAGCACGGGCGCAGTTCGGTGGCGCGGGGCGCGCTGACAAACAGCAGCCGACAGCGGACGCCTCCGCCGAAGTACCGAGCGTTCAATAGCGGTATGTAGGGATCTTAGCACCGCTTTTATCGGGGAGATCGGTATTCGCGGACGATGCCGTTATCATTCGCAGCCGAGGTCGCCGCCCAACACCGGCGGGTCGATCTGTCCGAGTGGGAGGACGTGTACGTTATCGGCGACGTTCACGGATGCGACGCGACGCTCGAACGTCTCATCGAAGCGGTCGGTGTCACAGACGACGATCTCCTGTTATTCGTCGGCGACTTGGTCCGAAAGGGACCTGCCAGTGCTGCCGTCATCGAGCGCGTTCGGGGCGCTGATAATATGCTGGCCGTCCGGGGAAACAACGAGGAGAAGCTACTCAGAGGGGAGAAATCCCTTCCGGGGCTCGATCGATCGGCCCTAACTTGGCTTCGGTCGCTTCCAGTAGCGATCAGTTGGGACGGCGGTCTGGTAGTCCACGGCGGCGTCGATCCGAGTCAGCCGCTCTCAGAGCACACCGTCGACGACTTCCAGACGATGCGTTCGCCGGCCTCCGGCGACGGGTACGACGGCCCGTTCTGGTACGAGGCGTACGAGGCCCCGCCACGCGTGTTTTTCGGCCACACGGTGCTCGAGAACCCGATCGTAACCGAATCGGCCGTCGGGTTGGACACCGGCTGCGTCTACGGCGGCTCGCTGACGGCGTATCGGCTCGGCGATGGGGCCGTCCACAGCGTGCCCGCCCGTCGGGAGGGTGTCGACCGGCCGGCCGCAAAAGTCGTTTCGACGACGGTCGGGTGCGATGCCGGACGGTAACTCACAAGTGGCGTCCGAAGCGCCCGTAGCGGACGAGGGGAACGCCGACCGCTCGGAGCACGCCGATAGCGTGGGGCCGTCGGCGTCCGCGGACGCGACCGAACCGGTGACACTGGGGCCGACAGAGTGGGCGACAGATGCCCCAGCGCGCACGCCGCCGATCGCCGAAGAGCCCCCCGACGGCGGGTTCGATGACGAACGGTGGTACCTCAACCGCGAGCTCTCGGAGTTGAGTTTTCAGTGGCGGGTGCTGTACGAAGCGCTCGACGAACGGCAGCCGCCGCTGGAGCGACTTCGGTTTCTGTCCATCCTCTCTCGAAACCTCGATGAGTTCTTTATGAAACGGATCGGTGGACTGAAACAGCAGATCGATGCCGGCGTCACGGCGTCGACCGTCGACGGTCGAACGCCGGAGTCACAGTGGAGCGAAGCCCTCGAAATGGCATCGGACTTGGTCGCCGCCCAGTCTCGCTGTTATCAGGACGCGGTCCGCCGTGAACTCGACGCGGCTGGAATCGAACTCGTCGACGCCGCCGCGCTGTCGGATTCGGAGCTCGACACCCTTCGGTCGTACTTCGAGTCATCGGTGTTGCCGACGTTGACTCCGCTGACGTTCGATCCGGCCCACCCGTTCCCGTTCATCTCCAATCTCTCGCTGTCCTTGGCGGTGCTCACCCGAGAGGAGGGCGGTGAAGAGCGGTTCTCCCGGATCAAAATACCCGCGAACCTCCCGCGGGTGATCCCCCTCTCGAACGTCGGGACGGCCATCGACGAACTCGAAGGCGATCCGGTCGGCCGGTACGTTCCGATCGAGGAGGTCATCGAGGCGAACCTCGATCTCGTGTTTCCGAACGTCGAGATCACCCACTGTGCGACGTTCCGGGTGACTCGAAACGCCGAGGTGCGCCGGAACGAGGACGTCGCCGAAGGACTGATCGAGCAGATCGAAGACGTACTCCGCCAGCGTCGCTTTGCGACGATCGTTCGACTCGAGATCGAAGCCGACGCCGACGAGAGCGTCCGGGAGTTGCTGACGGCGCAGTTGGACATCACCGATGCGGAGGTGTTCGAGGTCCCGTCTCCGATCGCCTTGGGCGACTTCGACGCCCTGTGCGAACTCGACGCACCGTCGCTCGAACTGGAGCCGTGGACGCCGAGACAGCACCCGCGCTTCGCGGAAATCGATACGTCGAACCCTGCGAAGCTGTTTGACGCGATCCGAGACCGACCGGTGCTCGTTCACCACCCGTATCACACGTTCGATGGCACCGTCCAGTCGTTTCTGGACGCGGCGGCCCACGACTCGGACACGCTGGCGATCAAGGTGGCGATCTACCGGACCGCACCGGACTCGCGGGTGCTTCAGAGCCTCATCGACGCGGCCAAGAACGGGAAGCAGGTCGCCGTGCTCGTCGAGCTGAAGGCCCGCTTCGACGAGGAGAACAACCTCCGGTGGGTCAAGCGACTCGAGGAGGAGGGGATCCACGTCGCCTACGGATCGATCGGGCTGAAAATCCACAGCAAGGTCGCGCTGGCGGTGAGACAGGAAGCCGACGACGTCCGGATCTACTCGCACGTCTCGACGGGAAACTACCACTCGGAGACGGCCAAAGGGTACGTCGACCTCGGGCTGTTCACGGCCGATGCCGACATCGGCCAAGACATCGTCCGGCTCTTCAACTCGTTCACCGGTCACTCCCGACAGCAGACGTACCGCAAACTGCTGGTCGCGCCGGAGACGCTTCGCGACCGGCTCTGTGAACTCATCGAGCGGGAGATCAGCCACGCGGAGTCGGGCGGCGAAGGTCGCATACTCGCGAAGATGAACGCGTTGGAAGATCCAGACGTTGTTCGAAAGCTGTACGAAGCCGGCGAGGCGGGCGTCGAAATCGATCTGTTCGTCCGCGATATCTGCCGACTCCGACCGGGCGTCGACGGTGTCAGCGACACGATCCGCGTTCACAGTCTCGTCGGCCGGTTCCTCGAGCACTCGCGAATCGTCAAGTTCGGAAACGGGGGCGACCCGGCGTACTTCGTCGGATCCGCCGACTGGATGACGCGGAATCTGGACCGCCGCATCGAGGCTGTCGCACCGGTCGAAGACGCGGACCTGCAGTCCGAACTCGACGAGATATTCGAGACGCTGCTCGCTGACAACCGGCGGCGGTGGGTGATGCGTGCGGACGGCAGCTACGTCCAACGCCGTCCCGGTGACGATCCCGTTCGGGACACGCAAGAAGTACTGATGAAGCGAGCGCGAGAGCGCGATCCGGGCGAATCGCGGCGCCCCGATCGAGAGCCGCACAGGGAGCCGAACATCGATCTGGACGAGGTGTACACTGACGAGAACGATCGGTGAGCGAGCGAACGGGACCCTACGCGTCGAGTAACTCCACGAGCAACCCCTTCTGGGCGTGCAGGCGGTTCTCGGCCTGATCCCAGACGAGCGAGCGCTCGGACTCTAAGACGTCGCCGGTGATCTCCTCGCCGCGGTGGGCGGGCAGACAGTGCATCACCTGCGCGTCCGAATCAGCGAGCAGCCGCTCGTTCACCTGATAGCCGTCGAAGGCCGCCAGCTTCTCGTGGCGCTGGTCCTCTTGCCCCATCGAGATCCAGACGTCGGTGTAGACGACGTCGGCGTCGTCGACCGCCTCCTTCGGGTCGTCGACGATCGTCGGCTCGTGGCCGAGATCGGCGGCCTGCCGGAGGACGGCCTCGTTCATCCCGTAGGTCTCCGGCGTCGAGACCGTCAGGTCCAGCCCGACCATCGCCGCGCCGATCACGAACGACTGCCCGACGTTGTTGCCGTCGCCGACCCACGCGACTTGAACGTCCTCGAAGCCGTCGAAGGCCTCATCGATGGTGAGCAGGTCAGCGAGCGTCTGACACGGGTGGGCGTCGTCGGTGAGGCCGTTGACGACCGGGACGTCGGCGTACTCGGCGATCTCGAGGAGGTCCGCGTGGTCGAACAGCCGCGCCATCACGGCGTCGACGTACCGCGAGAGGACCCGCGAGGTGTCCGACAGCGGTTCGCCGTGACCGAGCTGGATGTCCTCGGGCCCGAGGAAGATGGCGTGACCGCCGAGTTGGGTCATCCCGGTCTCGAAGGAGATCCGAGTCCGCGTGCTCGGCTTCTCGAAGAGCATCCCGAGCGTCTGATCGGGCAGTTGCGTGCCGTCCTCGCCGGATTTGAGCGCCGCAGCGCGATCGAGGACGGTCTGCAGTTCGTCTCGCGTCAGGTCGTCGATGTCGAGGAAGTGGTCGGTTTCGAGCACAGCAATCACTCCGTGAGGCGCTCGCAGGCGTCGACCAGCACGTCGATCGAACTGTCGTACTCCGCGAGGTCGAGGTGTTCGTTCGGCGCGTGATCCAGATCCGAGTCGCCGGGGCCGTACGTCGCCATCGGGCAGTCCCAGGTCCCCGCGAAGATGTTCATGTCCGAGGTCCCGGTCTTCCGCAGGAGCCGCGGTTCGCCGCCCGCCCCCCGGATCGCGACGCGGAACGCGCGGGCGACTTCCGTCCGCGGGCTCGTCATCACCGGCGGGATGGGCTTCTCCCAGTGGACGCCGCCGCGGGTGAGTTCGCCCTCGGCGACTTCCCGGACGTCGTCGATGGTGAACTTCGGCGGCACGCGGAACTGCACGTCGACGGTCGCCTCGACGGCGAGGCCGTCCTCCGTGGGGCCGCCGTCGAACCGGACCGGCTTCGTCGTCACGGTGTCGAAGACGCCGTTTGACTCGTCCTCGTCGAAGAAGTCCGCGACGCTCGACCACCAGTTCACCGCCGACTGGATGGCGTTGTCCTCCGGGCGCGAGGAGTGACCCAGCTCGCTGGTCGAGACGTACGTCCCCGAGAGGAAGCCGCGGTACCCGAGGGTGATGCCGTCCCACCCTGAGGGCTCGCCGTTGATGACGGCCGCGGGCTCGTCCCGCTCTTCGACGAGGTGCCACGCGCCGGCGGAGCTGGTCTCCTCTTGCACCACGCCGGCGAAGGAGACGCCGGTCTCGACGGCGGCGGCGGCCATCGCCGCCAGCGGGCCGGTCGCGTCGACGCTGCCGCGACCCCAGAGGACGCCGTTTTCGATCTTCACCGGGACGTCGCCCGGGACCGTGTCGATGTGCGAGGTCAAGAGCACCGAGTCGTCGGCCGGCGCGCGGACGTTGCCCACGTCGTCGATCCACACCTCGCGGTCGTGCGCCTCGAAGAACGCCTTCAGGCGCTCTGCGGCGGCGGCCTCCTCGCCCGACGGCGAGGGGATCGAGACCAAGTCCGCAAGGAGCGTCTGCGCCTCCGTCAGGCCGTCAGTGAGGTTCTCCTGCACGTCGAAGACGCCGTGATTCATCGAGAACCCGGCGGCGTTCCCGTCGCCGGGCGCCGCGTCGCCGTCGGCCGCGACGTCCTCGCGCTCCTCGCCGTCCACTTCAGCGCTCATTCCAGCACCTCCACGAACGAGTCGACGAACTGGTCGGCGTGGGACTCCTCGACGACGAGCGGCGGGAGCAGGCGGACGACCGTCCGCCCGGCCGGGAGCGCCAGCACCTGCTCGGAGATGGCGAGGTTCTTCAGCACGCGGTTCGCGCCGCGCTTGACCTGCACGCCGATCATCAGGCCGACGCCGCGCACCTCGCGGACGGGCAGGTCGCGTTCGTCGGCCGCGGTCTCGAGTTCGCTCCGCAGGTACTCGCCCACCTGCGCGGCGTGACCCGGCACGTCTTCCTCGACGATCGTATCGAGCGTGGCGTTGGCCGCCGCACAGACCACCGGGCCGCCGGAGAACGTCGATCCGTGGTTGCCCGGGTTCTCCGCGATCCAGTCGCGCACGAGCGTCGCGCCCAGCGGCAGGCCGTTGGCGATGCCCTTCGCGGACGTGAGGATGTCGGGGGTGACGCCGACGCCCTCGCAGGCCCACAGATCGCCCGTGCGCCCGACGCCGGTCTGGATCTCGTCGAAGACGAGCGCCGCGCCCGCCTCCTCGGTCACCTCGCGGGCGTGTTCGAGGTACTCCGTGGAGGCGGGGTGGATGCCGCCCTCGCCCTGTATCGGCTCGAGGAAGAGCGCGGCGGTCTCCTCGTCGACCGCCGCAGCGAGCGCCTCCGCGTCGCCGTAGGGGACGAACTCGACGTCGCCCGCCAGCGGCTCGAACGGCTTCTTGTACTTGTCCTTCCACGTCATCGCGAGCGCGCCCATCGTCCGCCCGTGGAACGCGCGCTTCGTCGCGACGATCTTCGAGCGGCCGGTGGCCGAGCGGGCGAACTTCATCGCCGCCTCGTTGGCCTCGGTCCCGGAGTTACAGAGCCAGACGTTGTCGATGTCGCCCGGCGCGAGCGTCGCCAGCTTCTCGTACAGCTCCGTGCGGACCTCGACCGGGTACGACGCCTGCACGTAGGTCAGCGTCTCCGCCTGATTCTGCACGGCCTCGGTGACCGCCGGGTGGGCGTGGCCGAGTGCGGCGACCGCGTAGGAGGCCCCGAAGTCGAGGTACTCCGTGCCGTTCGTATCGTACAGGTACGCGCCCTCGCCGGATTCGAGCTGGATCGGCTTCTCCGAGAAGACGAAGCCGCCGCTCATTGTGTCACCTCCGTCTCGTCGGCGTCGTCGGCGTCGCGGTCGTCGGAATCGCCCGCCACGTCGGAATCGGCGGCGACGGCGCTCGCCTCGATGTGCGTACCGCCGCCGTCGAGCGCCGCGAGGACGGGGTCGTCGGCGTTGGCGTCGGCGACGATCACCGCTGCCGCGCCGCCGTCGAGCGCCTCCTTCGCGGCCATCACTTTCTTGGTCATGAATCCCTCCGCGGCGTCTTTCAGCGTATCAAATTCCGCGGGGGTCGAAACCGACTCGACGAGCGTCGACGCGTCGTCGGGGTCGGCGTAGACGCCCTCGACGTCGGTGAGAACGACCAACTCCGCGCCGATCGCCCCCGCGACCGCCGCGGCCGCACGGTCGGCGTCGGCGTTGACCGCGACGCCGTCGTCGGCCAGCATCGGCACGGTCACGACCGGCGTGTAGCCGTCTTCGAGCAGCGTTTCGAGCAGCGCGGCGTTCACGCCGGTGATCTTCCCGGAGTGGTCGCCGCGCTTGATCTTCTTCTTGCCGTCCTCGACGACCCGGACGGCCGACTTGCGCGGACCGGTCAGGAGGCCGCCGTCCACACCTGAAAGGCCGAGCGCGTCGACGCCGGCGTCGCGGAGCGTGACGGTGAGATCGGTGTTGAGCTTTCCGGGCATCACCATCGAGAACACCTCCATCGTGCGCTCGTCGGTGAAGCGCCCGACGACGCCGCTCGGCGTCTCGACGTACGTGGGCTCCTCGCCCAGCTCCTCGAGCGTGTCGTCGACGGCGGTCGACCCGCCGTGGACGACGACGACCCGCCGGCCGTCCTCGACGAGCGCCGCGACGTCTTCGACCGCGCCGGCGGGGTCGACCGCGCGCGCGCCGCCGACCTTCACGACGACCGGCGGGCGGCCGCCGCCGTCGGCTCGAAGCGGTCGCTCCGCGGCCGTCTCGCGCGCGTCTCCGGCACGAGCATTCCCGCAGTCGCGGGATCCGGGCGTCTGGCGCGCGTCGCGTGCGTCGTGTTGGTATCCTTCGTATGTCATCGATCTTCGTTGTCGTCAGGGTGCGCCGACCGGGTGGAGACCGGCGAACTCCAAGCCGGCGGTCTCCTCGATTCCGAGCGCGACGTTCGCGGCGTGGACGGCCTGTCCGGCCGATCCCTTCATCATGTTGTCGATCGCCGAGAAGACGACCAGTCTCCTATTTCCTGGGTCGACCTCGAAGCCGACTTCCCCGAAGTTGGTCCCGGCGACCGCCTTCGGCTCGGGGTAGCGGTAGACGCCGCCACCGCCGGCGACGGTCCGCATAAACGGCTCGTCGGCGTAGGCGTCGCGGTAGGCCTTCCAGAGGTCGCCCTTCGAGACGGGCGCGTTCGGGAAGAGGTGCGCGGTCGCGCTCGCGCCGCGGGTCATATCCACCGCGTGGACCGTGAACGAGACGGAGAGACCGAGGAACTGCTCGATCTCGGCCTCGTGGCGGTGGCCGGTGGGCGCGTACGGGCGGACGATGCCCGAGCGCTCGGGGTGGCTCGAGGCGTCGCCGCCGCCGGCGCCGCCCTCCGAGGAGCCGACTTTCACGTCGACGACCGCCTGCTCGTCGCCCTCCAGGATGCCGGCGTCGAACAGCGGCTTCAGCCCGAGAATCGTCGCCGTGGCGTTGCAGCCGCCGGAGGCGATCAGCGCCGCCCCGGGGAGGTTCTCGCGGTTGATTTCCGGGAGCGCGTACTCCGATTTCTCCAAGTACTCGGGGCAGACGTGCCCGTCGTACCACTCGTCGTACTGCGCTTCGGTGTCGAGGCGGAAGTCCGCCGAGAGGTCGACGACGGTGTCGGCCGCGTCTTGGAACTCGTCGATGTGCTCCATCGAGACGCCGTGCGGTGTCGCCGCGAAGAGCACGTCGACGGATTCGAGCTCCGCCGGCGAGGTGAACCGGAGGTCCATCTCGCGGAGGTTCGGGTGGACGTGCCCGACGGTCTTGCGCTCCTTCGAGCGGCTCGTCGCCTGCACGACGTCGAACTCGGGGTGCTGATACAGCAGGCGGAGGAGCTCGCCGCCGGTGAAGCCGGAGCCGCCGACGACGGCGGCCGTGAAACCGGGGTCGTCGGCGTCCGTGGACGCGGCATCGTCTGCACTCATACGGCTGCTTCGGTGCCGGTGGCTTGTTCGGCTTTCGATTCCAGCCAGTCGACGACCGCCGCGGGGACGTCGACGTCAACGGCGTCGTTCAGCGCCTTGAACTCGACGTTGTGATTCACTTCGTGAACCGTGTAATCGGATCCGGTCTCCATCAGGTCGACGCCGAGTAAGCCGCCGCCGACGGCCTCGGAGGCGTCCGCGACGAGCTCCGCCGCGCGGTCGTCGAGCTCGAATTCGGCCACTTCGCCGCCTTTCGCGGCGTTGGTGAGCCAGTGGTCCGACGAGCGCGTCTCCGCGGCGATCGGTTCGCCGTCGGCGGCCAGCACGCGGATGTCGCGGCCGGGCTTCTCGACGAACTCCTGGACGTAGAACACCTTGTGCTGGTAGTGGCCGAGCGTCGCCTTGTGTTCGAGGATGGCCTCGGCGGCCGACGGCGAGTCGACCTTCGCCATCAGACGCCCCCACGACCCGACGACGGGCTTTAACACGCAGGGGTAGCCGAACTTCTCGATCGTCTCCATCGCGGAGTCGACGGTGTAGGCGACTTCCGTGTTCGGCGTCGGCACGCCCGCGCGCTCGAGCGCGAGGCTGTTTTTCACCTTGTCGGCGCAGACGTCCGCGGTCGCCGCGGAGTTGACCACGGGGATGCCGTACGCGTCCAAGAACTGCGTCGTGTACAGACTGCGGCTCGTCGACAGACAGCGGTCGACGACGATGTCGACCCCGTCGAACGCCGCCGGCGGCTCGCGGATGTTGAACTGCTCTTTCCGGACGTCGATCTTCTCGACCTCGTGTCCGCGCTCGCGAAGCTCCGTGAGGAGGAGCTTCTCGTCTCGCCGAATCCGGGAGTAGAGCAGCCCAACGTTCATCTTATTCGCCCCAGTCCTCTTCGAGTTCGGGGGCTTCTTCGAGTGTCACTGGATCGACCGAGACGACTTCGAGCTCCGCGCCGGTCGCGGGGCTGTCGACGATCTCGCCGACCTCGACGTCGGCGGGGATCTCGATCTCTTCTCCGGTGAGCGGATCTTCTGCGGTGATGGTCTCTGCCATATCGATTGATGGGCGAGGAATCGACTTAAACCCATCGAAGTTGTCGGATAAATTAACTGAACTCAGCCACCACTATCGGCGCAAAACAGTCGAGCGATCCGCCCGTGTGAAATCGATGTCTGATTTCATATATGAACGTCCCCCGGAGGGGACCGTCGCCGTCGAGGACGGCGGCGACCCCGCCCCGGCGGCCCGGGTCGCCGGTCAGGCATACGTGTCCACCTCCGCCTGTAGCGACTCGGCGGCGTCGTCGAGGGCGTCCGTACGCCCGTCGTAGGAGGCGCGGTCCGCGGCGAGCGACGCGTCCGCCCCGTCGAGTTGGTCTGCGACGGCCGACGGCGCGGGCCCCCCGAGAGAGTCGCGGCTCGCGACACTCTCGACCGGATCGAGCGCGGCCTCGACGCGCTCGCGGCTCACGTGCGCGAAGAGCGACTCGCCGAGCACGTCGGCGGCGACCGCGTCGAGCGTTTCGAGATCGGGCGTTTCTCCCTGGGCGCGCTCGGCCGCCGCCGCCAGCACCTCGTGAGCCGTGCGGAACGGGACGCCGGCCATCGCGAGCGCGTCCGCGACGCCCGTCGCCGTCGAGAACCCCTCGCCGGCGGCCGCCTCGAGCGTCTCCGCGGGCCACTCGGCGGTGGTGACCGCGCCCGCGACGACCGCGGTCGCCTCCGAGACCGCGTCGACGGCGTCCCACGCGTGCGGCGTCGCGCGCTGGAGGTCGCGGTTGTACGCGCGCGGGAGCCCCTTCAGCGTCGTGAGGAGCCCAGAAAGGCCGCCGACGGCGTCGCCCGCGACCGCGCGGACGAGCTCTAACGTGTCGGGGTTGACCTTCTGGGGCATGATCGAGGACGTCGAGGAGTACTCGTCGGCGAGGTCGACGAAGCCCCTGTTCGCGAAGATCACGAGGTCCTCGGCGAGCCCCGAGAGCGTCGTCGCGTGCGTCGCGAGCGCCGCCGTCGACTCCGCGAGGAAGTCCCGCCCTGCGGAGGCGTCCATCGAGTTGGACACGACGCCGTCGAAGCCGAGCAACTCGGCCGTGCGCTCGCGGTCGACGTCGAACGGTGTCCCGGCGAACGCGGCCGCGCCGAGCGGCGAGCGGTTCGCCCGGTCGTAGGCGTCGAGGAGGCGCGCGGTGTCGCGCGCGAACGCGGACTCATACGAGAGCAGGAAGTGCGCGACCGTCGTGGGCTGTGCGGGCTGGAGGTGCGTGTAGCCGGGCATCACGGTGTCGACGTGCGCCTCGGCGACCGCAACGAGCGCCTCGCGCAACGCGATCGTCGCCTCGATCGCGTTGAGGAGGTCCTCCCGGAGGCGATAGCGGATGCACGCGGCGACCTCGTCGTTGCGGCTGCGCGCGGTGTGCATCTTGCCGCCGTCGGGGCCGACGCGCTCGACGACGGCCGTCTCGATCGCCTCGTGAACGTCCTCGCCGTCGGGAAGCGAGCCGTGGCCCGCGGACTCGACGTCGTCGAGCGCGGCGAGGATCTCGCCCGCGACGCCGTCGGTGACGATCCCCCGTTCGGCGAGCATCACCACGTGCGCGCGGTCGACGGCGAGGTCGGCGGCGAAGATGCGCTCGTCGGCCGCGAGGCTCGACATGAATCCGCGGGCGGGGCCGCCGCTGAAGCGGTCGCGGCGGACGACGCCCGAGCGGTCCTCCCCGTGATCAGCGCCCTCGCCCGTCATCGTTCACTCCCAGTCGCCTTCGGTGTCGGCCGCGTCGGTCGCGGCGTCGATCGCGGCGTTCGCGAGGCGCGACTGGAAACCGTGGTACTTCGCGACGCCCGTGGCGTCCTGCTGGGTGATGTCGCCGACGCCGGAGGTGTTGAACGAGGCGGCGTCCTCGGAGTAGGCGGCGTATTCGGACTCGCGGGCGACCGGGCGGGCCTGCCCGCCCTGGAACTTGATCGTCACCGTCCCGGTGACGCGCGTCTGCGTCGAGTCGATGAAGCCCTCCAGGGCGTCGACGAGCGGGTGGTCGACGAGGCCCTCATAGCCCTTCTGGGCCCACTCGTCGTCGATCGAGCGCTTGAAGTCGCGCTCGTCTTTCGTGAGCACGAGCTGTTCGAGCGCCTCGTGGGCGGTGAGAAGCGTCGTCGCCGCCGGGTGCTCGTAGTTCTCGCGGACCTTCAGCCCGAGCATCCGGTCTTCCATCATGTCCGTGCGGCCGACGCCGTGCGTGCCCGCCCGCTCGTTCAGCGTGGCGATAAGCTCCGTCGCCGAGAGCTCCTCGCCGTCGAGCGCGACGGGGTAGCCGTCCTCGAACGCGATCTCGACCAGTTCGGTCTCGGTGGCGTTCGCGGGGTCGTCGGTCCACTCGTAGATGTCCTCCGGCGGGACGTAGGAAGGGTCTTCCAGCTGACCGCCCTCGACCGAGCGGCTCCAGAGGTTGGTGTCGATCGACCAGACGCCGGAGTTGCCGGACTGGACGGGCAGGTCGTGCTCCTCGGCGTACTCCTGCTCCCACTCGCGGGTGAGTTCCAGTTCGCGGATCGGCGCGACGACGTCGAGGTCGGAGGCGCGCCAGACGACCTCGAAGCGGAGCTGGTCGTTGCCCTTTCCGGTGCAACCGTGCGCGATCGCGTCACAGCCCTCTTCCTCGGCGACTTCGAGGATCGCGTTCGCGATGACCGGGCGCGCGAGCGCCGTTCCGAGCGGGTAGCCCTGGTACGTCGCGTTCGCGCGGACGGAGTCGAAACAGAGGTCCGCGAACTCGTCTTTCGCGTCGACGACGTGCAGATCCAGTCCGTGCGCGTCGGCGGTCTCTTGGGCCTCCTCGAACTCCGACTCCGGCTGGCCGACGTCGACGGTGACGCCGACGACCTCGTCGTATCCGTACTCTTCCTGCAGGAGCGACACGCACACTGTGGTGTCCAGCCCGCCCGAGAACGCGAGTGCCACGCTTGTCATATACCTCCGTCTCGAACGCTCATCCGTATAAATTACACGGTTTGAATTTATGAAATTAAATCGCAGAGAGGCCTATAGAGACGCTTGTCGCTTTTCGGTTGGTTCGCTGCAACAGTGAGGTGAAGTAATAGTGGCCCTAGCGGGGCCGTCGTCGCGGTCGCCGAGCGGCGTCGGTCGCCGCGGCGGAGACCGACCGGAGCGCCGTCGAGGCGGCCGCAGTCGCGACTCCCGGCGAGGCGCACGGGACCGTCCGAGAGAGCCGCGTCATTACCGTATTCGGTCGCGGCCGCCGCACTAAACGCTTTCGGGATCCGCTCACTGCCGGGGTCTGCTCATAGTCGAGATCCGCTCACGAATCCCCAATCGGCCGAATCCGACCGAGAACGCCCTCGACTGCCTCCGATCGCTGCATCAGCACCGTCCCGAGCGTTCCCATCACGAGGACGTAGCCGACGGTGAGTGCGGGAATCGTCTCTCTCATCACCGGCGTCGATCCCCCGGCGGCGAGCGCGGCGATGACGAGCGAGAACTCCCCGCGGGGCACCAGACCCAACCCGGCGCGCAGCGACCGGTGCTTCGAGAGGTCGTAGACGCGCCCCCCGAGATAGCCCGAGAGCACCTTCGACGGCGTCGTCAGGACGACCGCCGCGGCGAGCGGGACGGCGACGGCGCCGAGCGCGAGCGGGTCGGTCCCGACGCCGATCCAGAAGAAAAAGACCGCGGCGAAGACGTCGCGGACGGAAGTGAGTTGCCGTTCGATCCGCTCGCGGTGCCCGCTGGTGGAGAACCCCATCCCGACGAAGAAGGCCGCGACGGCCTCGCTCACGCCCAGCGCCAGCGCCAGACCGGCGACGGGGACGACGACCGCGAGCGTCCGGAGGACGAACGACTCCGAGTCCGACACGTCGAGAACGCGGGCGAAGAACCCCGTCCCGTACTGGACGACGACGAACAGCAGCCCCAGAAACCCGAACGCGATCGCCAGCGAGCGCCCGACCCCGTCGATCCCGTTACCGCCGCCACCGAGGACGAGCGAGGCGACGACCGCGAGGTAGACCGCGATGAAGAGGTCCTCGAAGACGAGCGTCCCGAGGATCGGGTCCGCCTCGTCGTTGGCGATCCATCCCATATCGATGAGCGACTTCGTGATGATCGCCGACGAGGAGATGTATACGATGCCGCCGAGCAGCAGCGCCTCGACGACCGACCACCCGAGCGCGAGGCCGATCGCGATCCCCAGCGGCAGATTCACCGCGGCGTCGATGACCCCCGCGCGGGAGATCCGCGAGCGCGCCTCCAGCAGCCGATCGAGACTGAACTCCAAGCCGAGAAAGAACAGCAGGAGGACGATCCCGACCTCCGCGAAAACGGCGAGGAGCTCCCCGTTCGGAACGTACGGGAGCCCCGATCGCCCGGCGACGAACGGGCCGGCCGCCATCCCGCCGACGACGTACAGCGGAATGACCGACAGGCCGATCCGGAGCGCGACCGCGCCGGCGAGCGCGAGAACCGCGAATACCTGCCCCAGTTCGAGTAGCCCGGCCGCCATTATTCGGCGGTCACGCGCGCCTCGAACGCGTCGCAGTTCGCCCGGGTGCCGACCACCACGAGCGTGTCGCCGGCGCGGATCGTCCTGTCGGGCCCCGGAGAGGGGATCACCTCCTCGCCGCGCTCGATGGCGATCACGGACGCGCCGGTCTCGGCGCGGAGGTCCGACTCGGCGAGCGTCCGGCCCACGGCCGGCGACCCCGCCTCAACCTCGACCCACTCGAGGAGCGTGTCTCCGCCGAGCAGCGTCTCTAGGTTCTGGGATTTGACCGGCTGGAAGTACGCCCCCTCGAGGATCGTCCCGACCTGTCTGGCCAGACTGTCCGTCAGCTCGAAGAGCTTCTCGGAGTCGCTGTCGGCAGACGAGCGCAGAAACACCTCTCGTCGACCCTCGTTGTGGGTCACGACGACGAGCTGTGACCCGTCCGGCAGGTCGATCTCGTGTTTCTTGCCGACGCCCGGGAGGTCGCTCTCGTAGACGGTCACAACGGCGGATTTGTCGCGGTCGCACAAAAAACATCCTGTGGCGACTCCGACGGCCCCGCCCGTCGGCGACGAGCGGAGTCAGCCGAGGACCGGTGCGGCGCCCGCGACGGCGAGGACGGCCCCCGCGGCGACGGACGCCGCCGGCGGGATCGAGGCGTTGTCGTCGACGACGTAGCCCGCGATCACGGGCTTGAACCCGTCGGCGAGGGTGGCCGCCAGCGCGGCCGCGACGGAGGCCGCGCCACCGGCGAAAACGCCCGCCACGGGGACGAGAACCGGGAGCGAAACCGCCAGACAGACCGCGAACATCGCGCCGAGCGTCCGGAGCCGCTTCGGCTCGCCGGCCTCCCGAGTCGTCCCGAGCAGGCCGGAGACGGGGTCGCCGATCGTCAGCATCAGCGCCGCCGGGACGGCGATGTGCGGGGCGAACACGAGGACGACCCCCGTGATGCTGAACATGTACAGCGCGTACCCCGCGACGTTCGTCTGCTCGTACGAGCGCGTCAGCTCGTCGTAGACTGACCACTCGAGGCCGACGACCAGCCGGAAGAACTCGAGGGCGGCCGCGACAGCCGAACAGGCGAGCATCACGAGGCCAAACTGTCGCCACGTCACGAATCCGAGGAGGTACAGTGCCGGGAGCCCCGTCCCGCTCGCGTGGACGAGCCGGCGCTTGAGTTCGCTCGAGGACGTGCGGACTCCCCCGCCCGCCGACGGCCCCGCGGTCAGCACGACTGCGACGAGCGAGCGAGAGGGGCGCACGGGCTACGCGTCCGCGCCGGGCGCGACCAGTTCGTACGTGTCGACCAGTTCGTCGAAGGCCTTCTCGCCGCTCTCGACGGCGCGCAGCTCGGCGACGAGCGACTCGATCGGGACGCGGACCTGTCTGGCCGTGTCGCGCTCGCGGATCGTGACGCTGTCGGGGGCGTCGCCCTCCAGTCCGTCGCGGTCGACGGTGACGCAGAACGGGGTCCCGACCTCGTCCTGTCGCCGGTAGCGGCGGCCGATGCTCCCCGAGTCGTCGTGGACGACGCTGAACCCGGCCGCACGGAGGTCGTCGGCGAGCGCCTCCGCGCGCGCGGTGAGCTCCTCGACGTTCGAGACGAGCGGGAAGACGCCGACGTCGGTCGGCGCGACCGCCGGCGAGAGCGAGAGGAAGGTCCGCTTCTCGCCGTCGACCTCGTCCTCGCGGTACGCGTGCGCGAGGATCGTGTAGACGGTTCGTTCGACGCCGAACGACGGCTCGATCACGTGCGGCGTGATGTGCTCGCCGGAGAGCGTCTGCTCTTCGACCCGGAAGTTGGTCACGTCGACGTCGACCTCGTAGGTGTCGCCACCGGCCGTGACGCGTACCGTCTCGCCCTCGAACGCCGAGGGGTCGCGGTCGGCCAGCTCTTCGAGCGCCGACCGCACGTCGGCGGCGTCCCCGCCGAACTCGGGGCCGAGAACGCTCATATCCGGATCGACGACGGTCCGTTCGACGCGCTTTGGCTCTTCGAACTGCCGGAAGATCGTGAAGTCGTCGTCGCTGTGCTCGCCGTGCTTCGAGAGGTCGTAGTCGCCCCGGTGAGCGAAGCCGGCGATCTCGATCCAGTCGCCGTCGACCTCGCTCTCGGCGTCCCAGCAGTCGGCGGCGTAGTGCGCGCGCTCTCCCGCGAGGTGCTGCCGGAAGCGGAAGCGGTCCATATCGACGCCGACGCGCTCGTACCACTCCCGGGCGATGCCGAGGAAGTAGCCGATCCACGGGTCGCCGACGATGCCCGACTCGACGGCCTCACCGATCGTCGTCTCGACGTACGCGCCGTCGTCGGCCTGCTGTTCCGCGGCCGGGTACAGCGTCACCCCGACGTCGGCGACGGACTCGAGGTCGGGTTCGTCGCGCTCGGGGTCGATGAACTGCTCTAACTCGGCCTGCGTGAACTCCCGCGTGCGGACGATGCTCTTCCGCGGCGAGATCTCGTTGCGGTAGGCGCGGCCGATCTGCGTCGCCCCGAACGGGAGGCTGTTCCGCGCGTACTCCTTGATGCGGGGGAACTCGACGAAGATTCCCTGCGCCGTCTCCGGACGGAGGTACCCCGGCGTCGACGACCCCGGCCCGATGTTCGTCTCGAACATCAGGTTGAAGTCCTCGACTGGTTCGCCGGCGAGGTGCGCGCCGCAGTTCGGACACTGGAGGTCGTGGTCGGCGATCAGGTCTTCGACCTCCGCGATCGGGATCGACTCGGCGTCCTCGATGTCGGTGTGGTCCTCGATGAGGTGGTCAGCGCGGTGCGATTCGCCGCACCCGGGGCACTCGACGAGCATGTCGTCGAAGCCGTCGAGGTGGCCCGACGCCTCGAAGACGGGTTCGGGCATGATCGTCGGGGCCTCGATCTCGAAGTTCCCCTCCCGGACGGTGAACCGATCGCGCCAGGCGTCCTCGACGTTCGATTTCAGCGCCGCCCCTTGCGGGCCGAACGTGTAGAAGCCGGCCGCGCCGCCGTACGCGCCGCTCGCGCCGAAGAAGTAGCCGCGTCGCTTGGCCAGTTCCGCGAGCCGCTCGCCCTCGGTTCGCGCCTCACTCATTGCAGCGCCTCCAAGAGGTCGACGTCGCGGACGATGCCGACGAGCTCGTCGCCGGAGACCAGCGGGATCTGCTCGATCTCCTCGGTGATCATCGCCTGTGCGACTTCGATCGCCGGCTTGCGCTTGGAGACGGTGACGAGATCGTCGGACATGAACTTCGCCGCGGGCTCGGCGGGGATCTCGACGTTCCGCGTCGGAACGTAGCGTTTGCCGATGGCCTTGATCCCCTCCCACATCCAGTCGTCGTCCTGCCCGGCGACGGAGTCGCCGGTGTCGTCTTCGCCCTCAACGACGCGGGCGACCTCGATGATGTCGACCTCGGTGAGGATGCCGCTCATCGATCCCTCGTCGTCGAGACAGACCGTGTAGGGGACGTTCGCGTAGTAGATCTCCCGCTCGGCCACCGGCAGCGGCGTGCCGGCGTGGGTCGTGTTCACGTCCGGGGTCGCGATGTCGCCCGCGGTGGCGTCGAGGTCGACGTCGCCGTGGGCGATCGCGTGGACGATGTCGGTGACGGTGACGATGCCCTCGAGCGTCCCGTCGACGACCGGAACGCGACGCGTCCCCGACTGGATCATCAGGCGCGCCGCCTCCTCGACGGTCGCGTCGGCGGTGACCGTCGGAACGTCCCGCATCAGGACCGCCAGTTGGTCCTCGTCGGGGCGCTCGATCAGCTCTTCGCGGGAGACGAGCCCGCGGTACGTCTCTCCCTCGGCGGTCTGCTTGACGA
The DNA here is from genome assembly GCF_052545375.1 of Halobellus sp. GM3. Lineage (NCBI taxonomy): Archaea > Methanobacteriati > Methanobacteriota > Halobacteria > Halobacteriales > Haloferacaceae > Halobellus > Halobellus sp. GM3. The sequence goes on from NZ_JBQWLT010000006.1 coordinate 245,353, forward strand.
CCGGGACCGAGGAGAAGCCGCGTTCCTGGAGATACACCAACACGTCGTCGCGGGTCCCCGGAAGCTCGACAGTAACTACGTCCTCGCGGGGCGTCATCGCGTCGGCCACGTTCATACGGCGTCTTACTGCGCCACACCTCTTGTACTCTTTGAAGGTCCACGCGGCAGATACGATCGGGCCGCGCCGCGCCGGCTCACCCGGCGAGCACCGACTCGTCGAGGTCGTCGACGTCGTCGCAGCCGAGGAGACCCAACCCGAGATCGAGGTCCGCGAGGAAGTTCTCACACACCTCTCGAACGCCGTCTGCGCCGTCGAGCGCGAGCCCGTACACGTACGGCCGCCCGAGCAACACCGCGTCAGCGCCGAGCGCGAGCGCCTTCAGCGCGTCCGCGCCCCGCCGGATGCCGCTGTCGAACAGGACGTCGACCTCGTCGCCGACGGCGTCGACGACGGCCGGTAGCTGCTCTACGGCGGCCACCGCGCCGTCGACCTGCCGCCCGCCGTGATTGGAGACGACGACGCCGGCTGCGCCCGCCTCGACGGCCCGCTCGGCGTCCCCGGGATGGAGAACGCCCTTCGGGACGACCGGGAGGTCGCTGTACTCACAGAGCCACTCGAAGTCGTCCCACGTGAGCGTCGGGTCGCTGAAGACCTCCAGAAACTCCTCGACTGCGGCGCGTTTGTTGTCCGCCACGTCGCCGTCGACGCGGGACTGAAACGTCGGGTCCGCGAAGTAGTTCGCGACCCCGTCGCGGTCGAGAAACGGGAGATACGCGCGCTGCATATCCCGCTCGCGCCAGGCCAGCATCGGCGTGTCGAGGGTGACGACCAGCGCCTCATAGCCCGCCTCCGTCGCCCGGTCGACGAAGCTCTCGGCGAGTTCGTGATCCGAGCTCCAGTACAGCTGAAACCATCCCGGCGTCTCGCCGAGCTCGGCGTGGATGTCTTCGAGCGTCGTCGACGCCGCGGAACTGGCGACCATCCCCAGATCAAGTTCGCTCGCGGCGCGAGCGGTCGCGCGCTCTGCACCCTCGTGAATGATCGACTGCACTCCGACCGGAGCGAGCATCACCGGATGATTCAGCTCGGTCCCGCAGACCGTCGTCGAGAGGTCCCGCTCGCCCACGCCTCTGAGCATCCGCGGGAGCAGCCGGTACTCACCGAACGCCTCGCGGTTCCGATCGACGGTCGATTCGCTGCCCGCGCCGCCCGCGACGTAGTCGTACGCCGACGGTGAGAGCGCGTCGAGAGCGGCCGATTCCAAGACCTCGTACGACAGTGGAACGCCCGGCGTCTCGCCCGCCATTCCGTCGGTGAACACCTGTGTCATCCGTCGCGGCCCGGGCTGGTCCGGGAGGTCGTCAGCCATACGTGCCGTGTGTTGTCATACCAGTATAGCTCTTCCCCGAGTGGTGGTAGATTGCCACAGAGTACCAACCGACGCGTTTTGTTTGCTAGATACTCGCACAGACTGGCAACCGTTATCGATCATGCGTTTTGTGCGAACCGATTGTTGTGCATCATCGTGTCTTTTTCTGCGGAAGAATATGCATATTCGTGGGAACACTCACGGCAGTGATCCGACGGGTTTATGTATGGATGAGACACACTAACAAACATGACGCCGAATGCGACGGCTGTGTCCGACGCGTCGCGCGCCGAGGTGATGGCCTCGGTGGACTCCACCCCCGCTCAGTCGGAGTTCATTATCGCGGACATATCCCGCGATGATGCGTGGCTCTCGATGCGGGTATCGGAGGCGCCGTCGCTTCGAGACTGGGCCTGACGCCCACCAGTCCTTTTCACCGTATCAGACGCGACCGAGAGCCACCGCGCCCGTCAGCGGACGGGCGAGCGGGACGGGCCGTCCGCGGGACCCGCCGCGCCGACCAGTGGGATTTTTGTCCGTATCGCGCAAGAAACAGGGTATGCACTACCGCGAGGTCGACGCGAGCCGGGAGTTCCTGCTTCGGCTCGAAACGGGGGCCGACTGGCGCACGGAGATCGAGGAGTTCGCCGATCTCGAGGGGATCGACGCCGCGTGGTTTCAGGGAATGGGAGCCGTTCAGGACGCCGAGGTGTGGTTCTACGATCAGGACGACAAAGCGTACCAGTCGGTGACGTTCGACGAACCGCTGGAGGTCGCCGCCTGCGTGGGGAACGTCGCCGACCTCGACGGCGAGCGCTTCGCGCACACCCACGCCGTGCTCTCGCGGCCCAGCGGGCAGACGCTCGCGGGGCACCTCAACGCCGCGACCGTCTTCGCCGGCGAGGTGTACCTCCGAGTGTTCGAGGGGCCGCTCGAACGCGAGCGCCACGAGCCGACCGATCTGGACCTCTGGCTGTAATGCGCGACGACGACCAGCGGTACTTCGAGCGGATCGAATCCCGCCTCGACGAGGCGTTCGACCGCGCCGAGCGCGCGAAGGGGATGGGCTTCGACCCCGAACCGGAGGTGGAGATCCCGGTCGCGAAGGACATGGCCGACAGGGTGGAAAACATCCTCGAGATTCCCGGCGTCGCAGAGCGCGTCCGCGAACTCGAGGGACAGATGTCCCGCGAGGAGGCCGCGCTCGAACTGGTCACCGACTTCGTCGAGGGCACCGTCGGCGATTTCGAGGGCCGCGCCGGGAAGGTCGAGGGCGCGGTGCGGACGGCGGTCGCGCTCCTCACCGAGGGCGTCGTCGCCGCGCCGATCGAGGGCATCGACCGCGTCGAGATCCTCGAGAACGACGACGGCACGGAGTTCGTGAACGTCTACTACGCGGGGCCGATCCGCTCTGCGGGCGGGACCGCACAGGCGCTCTCGGTCCTCGTCGCCGACTACGCCCGCTCGCTGCTGGGCATCGAGGAGTACGGGGCCAGATCGGACGAGATCGAGCGCTACGCCGAGGAGGTCGCGCTGTACGACAGAGAGACCGGCCTGCAGTACTCGCCGAAGGACAAGGAGACGAGGTTCATCGCCGAGCACATGCCGATCATGCTCGACGGCGAGGCCACCGGCGACGAGGAGGTCTCTGGCTTTCGCGACCTCGAGCGCGTCGACACCAACTCGGCCCGCGGCGGGATGTGCCTCGTCCTCGCGGAGGGCATCGCGCTGAAAGCGCCGAAGATCCAGCGGTACACCCGCGGCCTCGACGAGGTCGACTGGCCGTGGCTGCAGGACCTCATCGACGGCACGATCGGCGAGAGCGAGGAGTCGGCCGAGGGCGGTGAGAGCGACGGGAGCGAAGAGGACAGCGCGGAAGACGCCGACCACGACGACGACGAGGGCGAACCCGAAGGAACGGACGAAGAGGGAGACGCTGTCTCGGCCGGACCGCCCCGCCTCGGTCCCTCGAAGAAGTACCTCCGCGACCTCATCGCCGGCCGGCCGGTCTTCGGCCACCCGAGCGCCGGGGGCGGGTTCCGCCTCCGCTACGGACGCTCTCGGAACCACGGCTTCGCGACCGCCGGGGTGCACCCGGCGACGATGCACCTCGTCGACGACTTCCTCGCGACCGGCACGCAGATCAAGACCGAACGCCCCGGGAAGGCAGCCGGCGTCATCCCGGTCGACACCATCGAGGGGCCGACGGTCCGGCTCGCGAACGGCGACGTGCGCCGGATCGACGACCCCGAGGAGGCCCTCGAGATCAGAAACGGCGTCGAGAAGATCCTCGACCTCGGCGAGTATCTCGTCAACTTCGGCGAGTTCGTCGAGAACAACCACCCGCTCGCGCCGGCATCGTACGTCTACGAGTGGTGGATCCAGGAGTTCGAGGCGGCCGGCGCGCCGGTGCAGGCGCTCGGAGACGACCCCGCGGTCGACCTCGAACACCCGACGCCCACGGAGGCGTACGAGTGGGCGACGGCGTACGACTGCCCGTTACACCCCGAGTACACGTACCTCTGGCACGACATCTCGGTCGAGCAGTTCGCGGACCTCGCCGACGCGGTCGAGTCCGGACGCGTCGTCGCCGCGGAGGCGGACGGCGGCGTCGCGGGGACAGACCGGCCCGACGGCGACGGCTCCCGCGCTCGATCGCCCGCGGGCGGCGGCGCGGGCGGAGGCCGAACCGACGTCCTCGAACTCCCGTGCGCGGACGCGACCGCGACGGCGCTCGAGCGTCTGCTCGTCGAGCACACCCAGCGCGAGGAGACGATCCGGGTTCCCGAGTGGCGGCTGCTGGTCCGCTCGCTCGGGTTCGAGGTCGGCGACGACCGCCGCTCGCTCGAACGAACGTGGGAGGTCGAGGACCTCTCGTCGGCCGCCCGCGAGTGGGACGGCGGCGAGAACGCCGTGGGTGCCGTCACCGAGGTTGCCCCCTTCGAGATCCGCGAGCGCGCCCCGACCCGCGTCGGCAACCGCATGGGCCGCCCGGAGAAGTCCGAGTCGCGCGACCTCTCGCCGGCGGTGCACACGCTCTTTCCGATCGGCGAGGCCGGCGGGAGCCAGCGCGACGTCGGCGAGGCCGCGCGTCTGAGAGACGAGCAGGGTCGACGCGGCGTCGTCGACGTCCGCGTCGGCGACCGCGCATGCCCGGAGTGCGAGGAGCACACCTACCGGACGACCTGCCCGAACTGCGGTGGCCACACCGAGCCGTACTACGAGTGCGAGGAGTGCGGGCGCGTGGTCGAACCCGACGAGGCCGGGCGCGTCCACTGCGACCGCTGCGACCGCGACGTCGAGAGCCCCGATTGGTTCTCGATCGACGTCGGCGAGGAGTACCGCCGCGCGCTCGAAGCGGTCGGCGAGCGCGAGGCGGCCTACGACATCCTGAAGGGCGTGAAGGGGCTCACCTCCGCCGACAAGACGCCGGAGCCGATGGGGAAGGGCATCCTGCGCGCGAAAAACGGCGTCACGTCGTTCAAAGACGGGACGGTCCGTTACGACATGACCGACCTGCCCGTCACGGCCGTCCGGCCCGCCGAACTCGACGTGACCGCCGCCGACTTCCGCGAACTCGGCTACGAGACCGACATCGACGGCGACCCCCTGGAGTTCGACGATCAGCTGGTCGAGCTGAAGGTCCAAGACATCGTCCTCTCCGACGGGGCCGCAGCGCACATGCTCAAGACGGCGGACTTCGTCGACGACCTCCTCGAACAGTTCTACGGCCTGCCGCCGTTCTACGAGGTCGAAGAGCGGCAGGACCTCGTCGGCGAACTCGTCTTCGGGATGGCCCCGCACACGTCCGCCGCCGTCGTCGGCCGCGTCGTCGGCTTTACTTCTGCTGCTGTCGGCTACGCGCACCCGTACTTCCACGCGGCGAAACGTCGGAACTGCTTCCACCCAGAGACGAAGGTCTGGTACCGCGACGAGGCCGACGAGTGGCATCACGAACCGATTCGCGACCTAGTGGAGCCGCGCCTCGGGGATCCGGAGGAAGACGACTTCGGGACACTGGTACAGGCACTCGACGGCGACCTGTTCGTGCCGTCGGTGACCGACGACGGGGAAGAGGTTCTGCGCCGAGTCGAAGCGGTGTCGAAACACGTTGCACCGGACCACTTGATTCGGGTCGAAACCGAGGGCGGCCGAGCGATCACCGTAACTCCCGACCACCGCCTCTGTCGGTGGAACGGCGGCGTCGAGAAGGTCCGAGCGACCGAGTTGACGCCGGACGATCGTCTTTCGATCCCGGTGAATCCGCCTCTCGACGTGGAGATACCGGTGCCGCAGACACGGGAGTCGATGTCGAACCGAATCCACGCGGACGGTGGCGCAGCCACTGACGCGGTTGCGAACGTTGAGTACGTCGAAAGCGACGTCGATCACACGTACTGTCTGACCGTCGAGGACACACACACGCTGGTCGCGAACGACCTGTTCGTCGGCCAGTGTGACGGCGACGAAGACTGCGTGATGCTGCTGATGGACGGTCTCCTGAACTTCTCGAAGCAGTACCTCCCCGACAAGCGCGGCGGCCAGATGGACGCGCCCTTGGTGATGTCCTCGCGCATCGACCCCAGCGAGATCGACGACGAGGCGCACAACATGGACATCGTCCGGCAGTATCCGAAGGCGTTCTACGAGGCCACGCTCGACCTCACGGATCCCGACGACGTCGAGGACCTCATCCAATTGGGCGAGGACACCCTCGGCACCGACGAGGAGTACCGCGGCTTCGACCACACGCACGACACCTCCGACATCGCGCTCGGCCCCGACCTCTCGGCGTACAAGACGCTCGATTCGATGATGGACAAGATGGACGCCCAGCTGGCGCTCTCGCGGAAGCTCCGGGCGGTCGACGAGACCGACGTCGCAGAGCGAGTCATCGAGTACCACTTCCTGCCCGACCTCATCGGGAACCTGCGGGCGTTCGCCAGACAGGAGACGCGGTGTCTCGACTGCGGGGAGAAATACCGACGGATGCCGCTGACCGGCGACTGCCGGGAGTGCGGCGGCCGCGTGAACCTCACCGTCCACCGCGGCTCGGTGAACAAGTACATGGACACGGCGATCCACGTCGCCGAGGAGTTCGGCTGCCGGGAGTACACGAAACAGCGGCTCGAAGTGCTGGAGAAGAGCCTCGAGTCCGTGTTCGAAAACGACAAGAACAAACAGTCGGGCTTTGCTGATTTTATGTGAGCGCACCTTTTTTGTCGGGGGTCCTCGGCCGCGCGGAGCGCGGCCTCGAACCCCCGCAAAAAATCTGCACCAAAAAATGCCGCGAAGCGAGCGCCGCTCGCTTCGCGGTACGACGGCTGGAACCGCTACTCGGTACCGCCTCCGCGCCGCCCCCACCTCCGCGACGCACCCGCCTCCGCGACGCACCCGCACCGCCCCCCGCCTCCGCGACGCACCCGCACCGCCCCCCGCCTCCGCGCTGTTTCCGAACTGCTCTTTCTCCCTCGTCCAGCCGCCTTCCCCCCGATTTTTTGCGTCCGATCACGTCTCGCTTCCTATGGACATTCTCGTCTTCGGCGCGGGGAGCCTCGGCACGCTCGTCGGCGGTCTCCTCGCCCGCGCTCACGAGGTGACACTCGTCGGCCGCGACCCGCACGTCTCGACCGTCAGCGAAGAGGGCGTCCGGATCTCCGGGGCCGTCGAGGCACACACCCGTCCGGCGGCGACGACCGAGAGCGACGGACACGACGCCGATATCGCGCTCGTAACCGTGAAGGCGTTCGACACAGAGACGGCCGCCGGGGCGCTCGCGACGGGGTCGTTCGAGGCGGTCTGTTCGCTTCAGAACGGCCTCACCGAGGAGACGCTCGCACGAGGGATCGACGCGCCGGTCCTCGCCGGGACCGCGACCTACGGGGCCCGCCTCACCGAACCCGGACGCGTCGAGTGCACGGGCGTCGGCCGCGTCGTCGTCGGCGACCGAAACGGGGGCACGAACCCGTGGGCCGAACGCCTCGGGAAAGCGCTCCGCGACGCCGGAGTCCAGACGCTCGTCGCGGCGGACATGCCCCGCCGCCGCTGGGAGAAGCTCGCTGTCAACGCCGGGGTCAACGCCGTCACCGCGCTCGCGCGGGTCGAGAACGGTGCGCTCGAAAACGGGGCCGGATCCACCGTCGCTCACCGCGCGGCCCGCGAGACGGCTCGCGTCGCCCGCGCGGAGGGCGTTCAACTTCCGAACAGACGCGCCGCGGCGGCTCTCGACCGCGTCGTCGACGCCACGGCGGCGAACCGCTCGTCGATGCTACAAGACGTCGACGCCGGCCGAAGAACCGAGGTCGACGCCATCAACGCCGAAGTGGTCCGACGCGCGGAACGACACCGACTGGTCGGAGACGTGCCGACGAACCGAACGCTGACGGACCTTCTCCGGGCGTGGGAAGCGGGACGCGAGGGCGTCGAATGATCGGACGCGCTTTCATATACGAAGACGGGGTCAGAGGGGTGTGTGACGTAGGCGTCGCCCCGCGTCGGGCAGCGATTGTTCGGCACGTCGACGTGGGTGTGGAACGGGGTCGAACCGCCGTCCCCCAATTCCCGAACGCGCTGTGCCGACTGTTCGCCATAATCCGTCCGCTCGGAGCCGCCGCGGAACGGCGTTCGCGGACGTCCTCCCGAACGCGGTCCGGGCCGAACGTGCATCGGGCCGAACGTGCATCGGTCCGAACGCGCCCGGATTTCGGGGATCGACCCACCTACTCCAAGTATCCGAGGTCCCGGAGCCGCTCTTGGGCCTCCTCGTCCATCTCCTCGACCGTCTCGTCGGACACCTCGTCGTCGAGCGCGTCGGTCCACGCGCCGCCGACGGCCGTCTCGAAATCTGCGAGGACCTCCTCGGTCGCCGCGATCGCGGGGTCGTCCGCGCCCGCGACGTTTTCGGTCTCCTCGGGATCCCCGTCCAGCCGGTAGGCCTCGTCGGCGATGCGGTCGATCCGGACGTACTTCGCGTCGGTCCGGCGCGCGGCGCGCATCCGCGAGTAAAAGCGCGAGTCGCTCGGGAGCGTGATGCCGGCGTTCGACGCCTTCTCCTCGAGCTGATTCAGCTCCACGATGGGCCGGGAGTACTCGACGAAGGCGTACTCCCCGTCGCCGCGCTGTCCGGGGTCGCGCGCGTCGGCGTCGACACCGTCGAACCGGCGGTACGAGTCCGAGACGAGCGAGCGCGTCCGATCGAGCGCGACCGCGTTCTCGCCCGCTGCGGCCGGAGCGCCGCCTTCCACGTCGAGGGCGTCGAGGACCGTGTGATACAGATCCAAGAGTTCGACCTGATCCGAGCGGCGGTCGCCCTCGAGTTCGGGGTGTTTCACCATCAGTGGGACGTTCACGAGCGGGTCGTAGAGGCAGAACTCGTGACCGTAGAGGTCGTGTTCGCCGTGGAGTTCGCCGTGGTCGGCGCAGACGACGACCATCGTATCGTCCCACGTTCCCTCCGCTTTCAGCCACTCGAAGAGCCGGCCGAGCTGATCGTCGATGTGCGCGATCTCCGCGTCGTAGAGCTTTCGGATGTCGTCCCACTCGTCGTCGCCGATGTCGCGCGCGCCGGAGTTGTACTCCTTCGAGTTCTGACACACCGCCGAGGAGTCGACGCCGGGGGCGAACTCCGCGGCGAACTCCTCGGGCGGATGATACGGGAGGTGCGCGTCCATCAGATTGATAAACGCGAACGACCGGTCGGCGCCGTCGAGGAACTCCTTCGTCCGGTCGATCACGGCCGGGGTCTTCGAGTCCGCGCCCTCGCCGCCGGCGAAGTACTCGTGGGCGGTGTTGCCGAGGCTGACGAGTTTGTCAGCGACCGCTCGGAGCGACTCGTTGTCGTTCATCACCTTCCACGCGCGGGCCAGCGGCCCCGAGAGGAACTCGCCGGGCATCACCTCGAAGAAGTTGTCCTGATCGTCGAAGCCGTCAGTGAGGTGGGTGTACGGCGTGATCCACGCGTTCGAGGAGTAGCAGGCGGTGTCGTACCCAGCCGCCGAGAGCGTCTCCGCGAGCGTGGTCGCGCCCTCCAGATACGGGTTCTCCTGATCCGCGCCGTGCTGTGAGGGGTACATCCCCGTGAAGAGCGACGCGTGAACGGGCAGCGTCCACGGTGCGGGCGCGACCGCCTGCTCGAAGACGGTCGCCTCCTCGGCGAAGGCGGCGAGGTTCGGCGTCGTCGGGCGGTCGTACCCGTACGGCGTGAGGCGGTCCTTTCGGACCGTGTCCATCACCACGAAGAGAACGTTCTCGGGTGATTCGGTAGTCATACTCACCCCTCGCGCCGACGGCGTCAAAGAGCCTCCGATCCAGTGACGCGGGCCAAGGAGCGGTCCGGCGAAGCGAGCGGCCGCCCTAGAACGGGGCCTGCGGCCCCTCGTCGCTGTCTGCGGTCTCGTCGCTGCTCTCGCCGGGGAACGACGGCGCCATTCCGCCGTCGTGGCCGCCGCCCATTCCGGTCTCGGCGTGGACCATCTCGATCTCGGGGATCTCCTTGACCATCCGGCTCTTGATCGCTTGGATCGTCATCGGGGAGATGCCGCAGCCCGAACACGCCCCGCCGAGCATCACGGTGACCTCGCCGGTCTCGCGGTCCAGATGCTGGATCGCGGCCGAACCGCCGTGCATCTGAATCTGCGGGAAGTTCCGGCGCAGGAAGTTCGTCACGCGCTCTTTCAGGTCGTCGTCGCCGTTCGCGGTGTCCGTGCTCATGGATCCGAGTTGGTCGTCGACGGGCTTAGACCTTTGGTTCAATGCCGACGACGTCCCCCCGACGCGGACGGCGATCACGACGGGCCGTCGAGGCCGAACACCCGACGGTGTTGGCGACGGAGTTCCTCGACATACACGTCGAGGACGGCGGACAGTTTCTCCTCGTCGACGAGGACCGCGGTCAGCCGCTCGTCGGGGTTTTCGGGCAACTCGATCCGGAAGTCGCCGTCCTCGTAGAAGGGCTCGGACTCGTTGAGGATCTGCTGGTCGATGGCGTGGACGAGCTCGGAGTCGTACTCGTCGTTCATCCGCTCGAAGGCGTTCTTGTACGCGCGCTGAAGCTCCGGGAAGTAGTGTACGTACTTGTCCTCGAACTTTTCGGGGTCGAACTCGGTCATACCCGTGATTGATCGGGGACGGTACAAACCGGTTTTGTCCGCGTCGCGGGTGCGGTGTCACTGGCCGCGAGGAGACGGCCCGCGGCTTCAGCCGTTGGAGGAAGCCGGCTCCGCGTTTGTCGTCGCGAACACGGCGACCGCGACGCCGAGGACGAACAACGTCGAGCCAGCCATAAGACACGCACCGTTCGTACGACTCAAAGAGCCCCCCATTCGTCATAATAGTATTCAAGAATACGTTATTTCTAGGAATAAATAAGATTTAAATATATACTAGAAAGAATTCTAATTTCTTTAGTAGTGCTCAAAGGCAGGTATATCAAGTTGAGACGCATATCTGTGATTGATATGAATTGTGAGTCATTTATATCTAATTTTTTATAGATAACTATATATTTGTTATTTAAGGATGCTGCCTTTGGCTCGAATGAGAGACCACCGCGGGCGTCCACCGACTCGCAGTCCTCCCGACCCGGGCGGTCATGCGTGGGCGACGCGCGAACGCGACGGTCGTCCGATACGTCGTCGAAATAACCGTTTGATATTTATTCACACATAGTATCTCGTCTGGTATGACCGACACAGGGGAGGCGTCGCGGCGGGTGACCACGGTGGACACGGCGCTTGACATCCTCGAGTACATCCGGGAGGTGGACGGCGCCAGCGTCGCGGAGGTCAGCGAGGAGATCGGACTCGCCCGTAGCACCGTACACGATCACCTGACGACGCTCCGCGAACGAGACTTGGTCGTCAACGAGGGCGGAACGTACCACGTCGGACTCAAGTTCCTCGACATCGGCCAGTACGCCAAGAGCCGGTACGAACTGGGCGAGATCTCTCAGCCGATTCTGGACCAACTCGCCGAGAACACGAGCGAACTCGTCTGGTTCGGCGTCGAAGACCACGGACAGGTCGTGAAAGTCTCCGAAGCGATCGGCGATCTAGCCGTCTCCATCGACGACTGGATCGGCGAGCGCCGACCGATGCACGCCTACTCCGTCGGCAAGGCGATCTTGGCTCACCTGCCCGAGGCTCGCGTCCACGAGATCGTGGACAGACACGGTCTCCCGAAATTCACCGACAATACAATCACCGATCGAGACGCGCTGTTCGAGGCGCTCGAGCAGATCCGCGAAACCGGCGTCGCGTTCAACGACCAAGAGTACGTCGAGGGGGTTCGTGCGATCGGTGTCCCGATCACACACGAAGGGACCGTGCTCGGTGGACTCAGCCTGTCGGGGCCCGCGAACCGGCTTTCGGGGGCGTATTTCGAGGAGGAACTGCCCGAACTCCTGAAGACCGCGCGAAACGAGATCGAACTCAAGTGGTCTGTCCACGTCGACTGATCGACCCCAAATGATCCGTCCACGTGGAATGAGGAGCGCGTGCGAACGCGTCAGGAATATCCATATCGAGCGATCGGGAGCGCTCAACCTGATCTCGGTGAGCGGCCCTCGCCGGGAATCCGAGTCTCCTCTCGGATCGCCCTATCATTTATCCCGTTGCAGTCCACGTCCCTTATATGACCATCCTGGCAGCGGTCGACGGTCGGCCACACTCCACACGGGTCGTCAACACCGGATACGATCTGGCACGACAGTACGACACGAAACTGCGGGTCTTTCACGTGATGGAAAGAGAAAAAGCCGACCGGCGGATCGAGGAGGAACGGGAGTACTACCTCGACGACGCCGTCACCGACGCGCGAACGACCGCAGAGAACGCTGTCGGAGGCGTCGTCGACGAGGCTGTCGACGTCGAGGTCAGCGGCCACGTCGGCAAGCCGGCGGAGATCATCCACGACGAGGTCGAGACCCACGACCCGAACTACCTCGTGATCGGCGGGCGAGAGCGCACGCCGGTGGGGAAAGCGATACTCGGCAGCGTGCTACAGTCGGTCCTCCGCTCCGCCAGCGTTCCCGTCGTCACCGTTATGGACCGCGAGTAGTCGGCAGCGGACCAACAATCGGGAAGGCGCTCGGACGCACCGTCCCCGCCCTCACCGGTCCGACGTGCGACGTCGGCTTGTCGCCGAGGTCGGCGTCGAAGCGCATAGTCGCCACGAGTGATGTCCGCGTTGCCACCCGGCGACCGATTGCCACGCTAAGCGTCGCCTCGACGTTCTCGGCATCGGGCGCGACCATCGGGTGCGAGCGTGTCAGTGACGTCCCTGAGTGCTGGTTTTAATGAGAGTATCTCGGTGTACCGTCGAAATGAGATGGGACGGCGGCTCGAACTTCGGACCACTCCCCAGCAATCGAGACTGTGACGCGCACCGGGCCCCACAGAACGGTCCCGATTACGGAGAGAGGAGAGGGTCTACGGTCGAGACGGAACGGCGATCACACGTCTGGAAAACCGACATCGGCTCGACTGGGCCGAGGCGTTACTGCGCTTCCTGTTCGTTCTCTTGGTCCAGTCCCTTGTAGGACTCCTCGCGCAGGGGATCCCAGAGTTCGTCGACTAGCTCTCTGAATCGTTCGGAGCCGATCACGTCCATCGTCCGCGGACGGGGGATGTCGATGTCCACGAGCGTCTTGATCTCCCCCGGACGGGCCGTCATCACCGCGACCTTGTCCGAGAGGTGGACCGCTTCGTTGAGCGAGTGGGTGATGAACAGCGTCGTCTGGTTCGTCTCCTGGCAGATCGAGAGGAGTTCGTCGCCGAGGATCCGTCGGGTCTGTTCGTCGAGCGCGCCGAACGGCTCGTCCATTAGCATGATGTTGGGATTGAGCGCGAGCGCGCGCGCGATCGCCACCCGTTGGCGCATCCCGCCCGACAGCTCCGGGGGATGGGCGTCCTCGAAGCCGCTCAGCCCGACGAGATCGATCATCTCGCTGGCTCGCTCCCGTCGGGAGGCCTTGTCGACACCGCGCATCTCCAGCCCGAACTCCACGTTCTGCATAGTCGTTCGCCACGGCAGCGCTGAGTCGTCTTGGAACACGACCGCCACCTCGTCAGAGGGCTCTGTGATGGCGGTGCCCCCCAATCGGATCTCGCCGTCCGTGGGCTCGGTCAAGCCGGCGACCATCTCAAGCAGCGTTGACTTCCCACATCCGGTCGGTCCGACCACGGAGACGAACTCCCCGTCGTCGATCTCGATGTCGAGGTTTCGTACTGCTTCGACACTGTACTGCGTGTTCGGATTGTACACCTTCGAGACGTTGTCGATTGTAACGAGTGACATTGTTAGACTCCTCCGTCGCCGGCGGAAACGTTCCACCGTTTTTCCAGATAGCGTTGCCCAGCGTAGAACACGATGTTTACGACGAACGCGATGATCATCAGAACGGTCACCACGCCGAAGATCGTTCCCATATCGAACTGTGCCATCGCGTGTTGTAGCCGCAGGCCGAGACCGCTCTTCGACGCGAACAGCTCCGCGAGGATGACTCCGAGGAACGTGAGACTGAACGCCAGGCGCAGTGCGACGGTCAGCTGCACGAGGATGAACGGGAACGCGATGTGGCGGAACGTCTGCCATCGCGAGAGTCGCAGCGAACGCCCGAGGTCGAGGTAGATGTCGTCGATCTCCCTGACGGCGGCCATCGTGACGAGGATCATCGGGAACAGTCCGTGGAACATCGCGAAGGTCATCTTCGACATGAACCCGATCTGGAACAGGAACAGGAAGATCGGGAAGAGCACGACCTTCGGCACCGAGTAGATCGACAGCACGTAGATCTCGAAGACGTCGTAGAGGAAATCGTTCAGGCCGAGCACGAGGCCGATCACACCGCCGCCGACAGCGGCGATGACGAAGCCGACCAAGAGCGCTCGCATAGTCGTCTGCAGGTCGGGCCACCAAGTCCGCTCGAATCCGTTCTGGATGACCTCGACCGTGGCTCCGGGGCTGATGATGAGGTTGGGGAACAGAACGGTGATCAACTGCCAGAACACGACGATCGCTACCGGAACGAGCAGCCGACCGATCGTGACCGAATCCCCGAGCGAGTCGGTTCCCGGGAGGATAGATTCTTTCGTGGCCATCGTCACTCACCGACCCCCGATCGCCGGTAGAGGTAGTTTTCGATCCGAACCAGACCGAGGTTCACCGCGACGGCGATGATGACGATCAGCAGGATGCCCGCGTACATCTCGCCGGTGGCGAAGTTCTGGTAGTTGTAAGCGATCAGGTAGCCAATGCCGTTAGTCGCGAGGATGAACTCGCTCGCGAGCACCGCGAGCATCGCGTAGATGAACCCGAGTTTGAGTCCCGTGAAAATGTATGGAACCGCCGCGGGAATGTAGATCTGAGTGAACATCTGTTTGGTCGAGAGATTGAGCGACCGTCCGACATCGACGAAGACGTCCTTGACGTTCTCGAAGCCGTTAGCCGTGTTGACGACGATCGCGACGACCGACGTGAAGAACCCGATCACCATGATCGGGATACGGTTCAGCCCGAAGATGGCGATAAACACCGGGTAGAACGCGAAGATCGGCATCGCGTAGTAGGCGATGAGGTACGGGTCGAGAACCCTGTGCAGGAGCTCCTGCCGCCAGAGAAGCGCTCCCGCCGGTATGCCGACCAGCACGGCCGCAAAGAAGGAGGCGAACACCGTCCCGGCCGTCATAAACAGGTCGTTGAAAATCGATCCCGATCCAACGAGTGACGCCAACGTGCCGACCATATCCGAGGGCGGGGTGAACGTTATATACTGAACTCTCCCGCTCCGTCCGAACCACTCCAGAAAGCCGACGCAGCCGAGGAAGATGGCGACCTGTGTTA
This sequence comes from Halobellus sp. GM3, assembly GCF_052545375.1. Taxonomy (NCBI): domain Archaea; kingdom Methanobacteriati; phylum Methanobacteriota; class Halobacteria; order Halobacteriales; family Haloferacaceae; genus Halobellus; species Halobellus sp. GM3. The sequence goes on from NZ_JBQWLT010000006.1 coordinate 260,562, forward strand.
TTCGGATTTTCTGCCTACGGGCGAGTGGTGTGACCATATATACTGTAGTGCGTGTTATTTTCAATCATATTTATCGCTTTGGTACACGGTATCGAATGGCGAGCGCGATATGAGACCGGACGCCGGCCTCGAACTAGAAGCCGTCGACCTGCTTCGATTCCGGCAGGACGCTCTGGTCGACGATTTCGCTCCAGTTGGGCTGTTCGTCGATCGTCCCCTGCTCGATCATCGCCTCGGCAGTCGAGGTGAGGATCTCCTTCGTCGGCGGGGTGTTGAACATCTGGTCAGGATTGACGGCTTCCAGCGAGTCGATCGCGAGCTGCTCGGGGACATCGGCGACTTCGGCCCACATCGCCGCGGCCTCCTCTGGGTTCTCCTTGGTGAAGTCGTTTCCGTCGATGACGCCGCGGACGTACGCTTCTGCGAGTTCGCGGTTCTCGTTCAGTATCTGATCGCTCGCCGCGAGCGTGAACTGGGTGTAGTGGTCGACGTGGTCTCGGCCGCGGAACACCAGCTTGGTCGTCCCCTCATCGAGCGACCTCGTTGAGATCGGTTGCAGCGTCCACCCGGCGGCGACGGCGCCTTCCTGCAGTTGCGTGGCCGTCTCGCCGAGTCCGCCGGTGTAGGCGATCTCGACGTCATCGAGACTGATGCCGTCTGCCTCTTGCAGCGACCTGATGAGGACGGCCTCGCCGGACGAGCCCGGACTCGAGGCCCCGATCTTCTCGCCTTTCAGGTCTTGGATGCTCTCGAAGGGGGCGTCGGGTCGGGTGTGGAACTCGATGTCAGTAGACGAGAGGTAGATGCCGATGATCTTGAGTGAGGCGCCGGCCAAGTGCGCGTTCACGAGTGCCGAGAGCGCCGCGCCACCGATGCCGATTCCGCCCGTAGTCAGCCCGCGAACAGTGTCGCCGCCGCCGGAGAACGAGACGAACTCCGAGACCTCCATCCCGTGATCCTCCCAGAACCCGTTGTTCCGGGCGGCGACCATCGGAGTGAAGTTCGTGATCGCTGGGTAGTGCGCGAGCGCGATCTGAGAGCTCATAAGCTCCGATTCGCCGCTCTCGGTCTGGGATGGCGTTTCCGTTTCGTCGCCTCCACCGCCGCTTTGAGTCTGTGGCTCCGAATCCGTCTCGTTGCCGCTTCCCCCGCCGAGACAGCCGGCCATACCTGTTGTGGCGCTGACGCCGACACCGCCCGTGATCTTGATAAAGGATCGACGATCCATATTCATCATAGTTCTTCAGGGTGTATTAATACCTTTTGACTTCTCTTTGGCATCGTCGATCGGTGAGGAGCGAGATATGGCAGACATATGTTACGTTTGTCTCGGGTCTCCAGATTCAGTCCGTGGCAGTCAGGGCGATCTTTCCCGCGCGATGGGCTTGATCGGGCCGTTCTCTCGTCGACAGTTCGGGCGACGGCCTGCGCGGAACCAACATATATCACATACCCGTCATAGTGACGAATCCTGACACCCATCAGCTATCTTCGAACCGGACGCCCCCGTCAGCTACGGCCGGGGCATTTCCTCGGTTCACCCCGTCGGGGGACAGCCATCGGGACGGCGCAAAAAAAGGGCGGATCCGCTTGGTGAGACGCCTCCAGCCACATCATATCAGAAACAGACACCGTGTCAGAGAATATCATAACACTCACCCGAACATCGTGACGACGAGCGCTCCGGCGACGATGACGACAGTCGCCCCGGCGAGACGCCACGTGATGCGCTCGAGGCGCCGAGGCATAAACACCGCCGAGAAGACGACGACGAAGAGGGTGTAGGTCATAACAATCGGGACGACGACGCTGACGGGCGCTAGTTCGAGGGCGAGGTAGTACCCGAGCAGGAACAGGCTGTTACCGACGCCCGCGAAGACGAACCAGCGCGTGTTGATTGACCAGATCGTGCCGAACGACGGCAAGGCCGACTTCCAGCGGAGATAGGTGAGAAATCCCACCGTCGCGGCGAACGTCTTGAGTGCGAGTCCGACCGGGGCGGGTGTTCCTTCTCGAAGACCCGACGTCGCGAAAATCGGTTCGAAGCCGTACGCGAACGCCGCACCGAACGGGAGCAGGAGCCCGATCAGCAGCTCTCGACGGGACAGATCGTCGGGGTTCTCCTGAGTCGTCTCCCAAGAGAGGGCTGCGACGCCGAGTACGATAAAGGCCACCCCGACACCATGAGGAACGGTCACGTTCTCTCCCAAGATGAGGATTCCGAGGCCGGACGCGACGATGGCCTGCGTCGCGACAATCGGAGAGGTGCGGCTCGCACCGATTCGATCAATGCTCGTGTACATAAACACCCGCCCCAACATCGTCCCGACGAGCCCCGCCGCGACGAACATCACCAGGGAGTCGCGGGTCAGTCCGTAGTTCGGGAAGTACAGCACGCCCACCACGGGAATCAGGACGACGAGATTCGTGATCATGACGACGAGCACGCCGTCGAAGGCTTCGCCCTCGGAGGTTCCGAGCCGGATCCAGAGCTGGCTGGCGGCGTTCGACATCGCCGCGGCGACGGCGATGACAATCGCACCGAGGTGTGAGACAGCTATCATACGTGGTGCATACTCTTATCTAGCACGAAGTGAGTCACGGTTGTCGCTCACTCATCTATATATTACGGTCCCATCGCGGTTCGATCGCTCCTCACCGACTCGTTCTCGTCTGTCGAGAGCGACGGTGCGATGCTCTCCGAGGTTCGTTTCCGCCTCTCGAAAAACGGTGTCGTCGAAGCGCCGACCGAGAGCTCAGATTCCGCGAGATCAGTTCGTCAGCTTCTTGATCTCGGGCATGACCTCGTCGGCGAACAGTTCGAGGTTCTTCCGGACGAGGTGGTCGGGGAGCGAGCCGAACTGGAACAGCCCGATGAACTCTCCGAAGCCGCCGATGGCCTCGTACTGGTGTTCGATCTCCGCCGTCACCGTCTCCGGCGAGCCGACGATGATCTCTCCGGTCTCGATGAGCGCGTCGAAGTCGAAGTCCAGCGCCTTCTGAGCCTTGTCCGGCGCGTGATCCGCGTAGGAGAACGAGTCGTCCTCGCGGTAGGCGGACTCGCCGACTTGGTCGACCGCGCCGGCGCGATAGAGGCCGGCGTAGAGTTTGTCGTAGAAGAACTCCATGTGTTCTTCGGCCTCTTCGCGCGCTTTCTCGTCCGTCTCGGCGACGTACGTCATCCGTGCCGGACCGAAGTACTCCTCGGTGGGTTCCCAGCCGTGCTGCTCACGGGCGACTTTGCGGTAGTACTTCGCGGAGTCGACGAGGCTCTGCGTTCCGACGTAGACCTGCCCGAATGGAATCTGCTTCTTGGCGGCCCACTCGAGGGAGGCCTGACTCTCTGCGGGCATCCACAGGGGTGGATGCGGATCCTGTTTGGGTCGGGGCCAGATGTAGACGTCGTCGTACTGCCAGAACTCCCCGTCCCAGTCGAAGGGTTCGTCTGCGGTCCACGCCTTGACGATCAGCTCCCACGCCTCCTCGAACCGGCCGCGGGACTCGTTGGGATCGATGTTGTACGCGGCGTACTCCGTCGGGATGCCCCGGACGAACCCGCTCCTGATCCGCCCGTCGCTGATGTTGTCCAGCATCGCCATCTCCTCGGCGAGGCGGACCGGGTTCCCCCGGATCGGGAGAATGTTCCCCATAACGGCGAGATTGATGTCGTCGGTCCGCGCGGCCATATGTGAAGCCACCAAGTTCGGGCCCGGCATAATGCCGTAGGTTGTGTAGTGGTGTTCGTTGAACCCGATCGTGTCGAAACCGAGTTCCTCGGAGTACTCCAGCTGTCCAAGGTAGTCCTTGTAGAGCTGCGGACCCTTTTCGGGATCCCACGAGTCTTCCGAGTAGGGCCAGGCCATTGCGCCGCTTTCCTGGTAGGGCATCAGGTGGAAGTGAGTGACCTCCATATGCACTCCCACAGAGCCAACTTTAAATAACACTTCTGGTCGATAGCAAGCACCAAAGGAGAAAGCACCACAGTAGTGAGACGCATACCATCTGTGGAATGTTATGTGACCGGTCGAAGCAACCGTCGTGATTCCCTTCGCCTCGTCGATCGAATCGCCGGCAAGGCCACTTTCCCATAGCACCGGCCGACTCGGCGACTCGATGGAGGCCCACTGCGTCGCCGGATCGGGTGCAAACACGCCAGCCACGATAGACACACGACAGTCGGTGGTCCGCGAGGGCCCGAACGTGCTTCGCCCCGTTCGTCGACGCTCGGATACGGTACTCCAGAACTTCACACGGATAACGAGCGGGGCGCTGGGATCGCAGGCTTCGATGGCGTAAGCGAACGATTCGTACAGAACTCCTACGGTCGACATCACCGTTCTCGTTGACGGCGTCAGCGGTGGGCGAGAAGTCACGACGGTTCGGGCGTCTTTATCGACGTAGCTGACGGGTTGTCTCTTTTGAAGGAGAAAACGACACTCTGTGGTCGGATTCACCCTCATCACGGACGAAAGGCATCGTCTTCTTTGAAAGAGAGCGTTCCCTGCCTGCGCGCGGTTTGTCCCAAATGATACTGCTATACGAAATTATATTTACCGCCGATCCTCGTCTAACAACGAGCGTGCTGGTACTGAGATGCCGCTCCTGCGGCGCGACAGGGTACCGATATGACATTCACAACCAGAGGTGAGGTGACCAGTGGCCTCGGCAAGGGACAGGAGTTCGTCACCCTCGATGGGTACGTCGACCAGTTTCAGACGCAACTCGGCTACAAACCGTTCCCGGGGACTCTCAACGTGGAAGTAGCGGAGAATCTCGATAGGGAGTTCGACAAACTGGATCCAATCCGGATAGATGGCTGGTGCGACGGGGACCGGTCGTTCGGGGCGGTCAACTGCTACCCCGCGACTGTCGACCCGAACGACGGCGATCAGGAATTCCCGCTTCATGTTCTCGTCCCAAAACGGACCGAGCACGACCCGTCGACGTTGGAGATCATCGCGCCGGTGAAACTCCGGGAAGCGCTCGACCTCTCCGACGGTTCGACCGTCTCGGTACGGGTCGAGTCCCGGTAGGCGACGCGGGTGCGCAGACTGGAACGTGCTCTCGATGCGCTTGGCGGACCTGATCCGGCGCAAGTCGTTCTCTTGGGCGAGCGCCTGGACTGAATACCACTGTGCAGCTATCGGATTTCGAGTGTGTATCCATTCATAATGAGTACTCTCGTCTCTCCCGCCGAGCGCCACCCCCGCCGACGGCGCTCGCGGTGAAACGTGAGCGTAATCATTATCGGATTTCCTGCGACGATCGTTACCGGCGACCACTCGACCGACCTCGGCTCCGACGGCGGGGACTGTTCCGACAGCTTCGTCCCTATCGACACCGGAGGCCTCCGTACTCTCACAACATCCCGTCTGTTGCAGACAGCCAAGGTAGGCTCCGTGGCACGTCCACGCGCACGGCAGCGGCCGATAGGATCGTCGATACTGTTTTAGAACTTACATCTGGACTGTTCGGGCTCTCGAGCAGAATATTTATACAGGTACCTATGAAACGTTCGTTAAATTATGGTAGATGAGTATAATAGCCATTTTGTGAACGTAGACGGCATCCGGACCCATTACCTCGAGGCCGGCAGCGACAACGACCAGACTCTCGTTCTTGTTCACTCTGGCGAGTTCGGTGCCTCCGCGAGGATGACGTGGAAATTCAACATCGGCTCGCTCGCCGAGAAGTACCACGTGATCGCGCCCGACCTCCTCGGCTTCGGTCATACGGACAAGTTGTTCGACTTCGAGGACACGTTCGATCGTCGGATCCGACATCTCGCCGCCTTCTTAGAAACCCTCGACGTAGACGAGGCACACTTCATCGGTAACTCGATGGGTGCGGGCTATCTGGCCAGTCTCGCCTGCGAGGACCAACCGCTCGAGTTGCCAATCCAGAAGATGATCCTCATCAGCGGCGGTGGTGGGACGCCGCAAGGATTCGGTGACATCATCAAGGACTTCGACGGATCGCGAGAGGAGATGGCGAAAATCCTCGACGTGCTCTTCTACGAGCCAGAAAAACTCGGCGAGGAGTTCCTCGAGGCGAAGACGGCCGAGAGTAGAATCCCCGGTCACTGGCAGGCCCTGAGTGTCATTCGGTTCGACGCCCCGTTCGAACAGGACCGCGAATTCAGGCGCCGCCACGACTACGAGAGCATTGACGTGCCGACGCTTGTCGTCGGTGGGGAGGACGACGAACTGAAGCCCGCTGAAGAAATGCGAGAGTTCGCCGACCAAGTCCCCGGTTCGGAGCTAGAGCTTCTCGAGAACTGCGCTCACTGTGCGCACATCGAGCACCCCGAACAATTTAATCAGCTCGCGTTCGACTTCTTCGAGGAGTAACGTACGCGGCTGAGTTGATTTCGGTAGATCCACCCGCACCGAATCCGTCTCGCCTCCCGGACCCTCTCAAATTACGATAGCACGTCTGCAGCGAAAGGGGCCCACGACCGGCGCGAGCACTCTAGCGACTGCAAGTGTCGATTGACGTCGGACAGCTCTTGGACGCTACTATAGCAAACGCCGATTCCGACACAAAGCGGGGATGTTCACCGATTCGAGATCAGTCCTCCAGAAACGCGAGGGGCAGCTAACCGTGGGATATCCCCGTCGACGGCGACGTGCTCTGTCTGTACGTCCACGACCGATGAAGGACACGAGTGCCGAAGACCGTTAGCGCGCGTGACCCCGCCCTGAGCGGTGAACGACTAGGATTTCCCAGACGGCTCGAACCACCGGAAGGAGGGTAGAAACTCACGTATGCGGCCACAGCGGCAAAGCGGACACCGCAGTAGTAGCGTTTGCACCGGTTTGTGACCCGATCGCTCGCTGTCGGGCGATCGAGTGCGCGAAGACGCACAACCGCCGCGATAAAAGATGCGAGTCATTGTACGGTATATCCAAACACCGCCAGTCTTGACACTGCGGTATCAGCTCACACAGTTCGCGGAGATTCAGCGCGTCCGGGAATTAATCCCGATTAATCACTAAATTATGAGCGATCGGTGGATTCCACTTGTTCGGGATATCCAGACATTGTTGATATTTCCCACGTGTGAAATTCACAACCGGAGAAAGCGAGCAGTCGGCACGAATATCCCCCACACGCCACCCCTTCTCGGCGACTTTTGGACGGTCTGTCCCGATGCAGGGCCTCAATCGGACGGCCCGAATTACAAACATAGTACTGTAATAGATGGGAAATCCCATCGGAGAAACCGAACGAGGTTGTGTTCGGAATACCCGAATTTAAATCAATGTTATTATAATTCGCGCGCCGAATCGGTCGTCAGGCGCGCTCAGCCGAAGCTCTCGACGTACGCGTCCTCGGGAGCGACTCCGTTGGATTCGAGGATCTGCTTCGCCTCGGTGCAGAAGTCCGCGAACCCGAACACGTAGACGGTTCCGTTCGAGGCGTTCTCGGCGACTGCCGATTCGAGTGCGCCCTCGTCGGAGCCGAACACACGGATCGTCTGTCCGTCTTCGGAGAGCGCGTCGAGGCGCGTCTTGTGCGCTGGCGCGTCGTCCTGGTAGATGACCGCCGCTCGGTGGCCGTGCGCGGACGCGCGCTCGGCGATGGCGACCGCCGGACCGATCCCGGGCCCACCGGCGATCGTGACGACATCGCCCTCATCGTCGTACGCGATCTCGCCGTACGGCCCCTCGATCTGGATCGTATCGCCCGGCTCTCGGGAGGCGAGCCACTTCGAGAGCCCGCCCTCCGGATCGACGCCGACCGTGACCTCGAACCCGGTGTCCACCGACGGCGAGGAGATCGTGTAGTATCCCGCCTCTTCGTCGCCGTCGACATCGGCGCGCAACAGCACGAACTGTCCGGGGAGTGCCTCGAGCGGTTCGTCGACTTCGAGTTCGAGCGCGACTGTGTCCTCACCGACGTCGGTGACCGCTGTGACGCGTGCGGAGTGTTCTGCCATCAGAGGTGAATGAGAGCCCCCACCTCTAATCGTTTCCGATGACGGGGGCCAATGTTTATAATAGGAGCCGGATAACTGGCGGACTGACTATGGGAAGCGAGTATGTGAGTCGGTTCGTGACAGTGCAGGGTATCAAAACGCACTTCCTCGAGGCCGGTGCCGGGAACGACGAGACGCTCGTCCTCCTCCATCCGGGCGAGTACGGCGCGTCGGCTGAACTCAGTTGGCAGGAGACCATCGACGCGTTCGCCGAGACGTACCACGTCATCGCGCCGGATATGATCGGATTCGGGAAGACCGACAAACTCTTCGACTTCGGCGACGCCTTCGACCGCCGGATCGAGCACCTGTCGGCGTTCCTCGAGACGATGAACGTCACGGAGGCCGACTTCATCGGGAACTCCATGGGAGGGGGGTACCTCGCGAGTGTCGCGTGCGAGGAACCGCCGCTTTCGCTCCCGATACGCAAAATGATCGTCATCAGCGGGGGCGGCGGCGTCCCCGACGGGTTCGGCGAGATCATCCGGGAGTTCGACGGGACCGAAGAGCAGATGGCGAAAATCCTCGACGTGCTCTTCTATGAGCCGGAGAAACTCGGCGACGACTTCCTGACGCGAAAGACCGAGGAGAGTCGGATCCCCGGACACTGGCAGTCGCTGAGCGCCATTCGGTTCGAGCCCCCCTTCGAGCAGGAGCGCGAGTTCCGACGGCGGCACGACTACGAGAGCATCGACGTGCCGACGCTCCTCGTCGGCGGCGAGGAGGACGAACTCAAGCCGCCGTCGGAAATCCGAAAGCTCGGCGAACAAATTCCGGGCGCGCGCGTCGAACTGCTCGACGACTGTGCACACTGCGCCCATATGGAACGCCCCGAGACGTTCAACGAACTCGCGTTCGAGTTCTTCGCCGACGACTGAGTACTGCGGTCGCCGGCACGCTGGACGGGGACACGGTCCGCTCGGATTCGCCGGCCTTCGGCCGCTGCGAACAGCCTTCGGCTGCTACGAAAGGCTTTTCGCCGCTACGGTATCTGTTCGCGGAGTTCGAGCGTGTAGCCGTACGGGTCCCGGACGAGGCACATTCGACTGTCGAGCCAGTCGACCGACTGGGGCTCGGTGAGTGCCGTTCCGTCGGAGTCGGCGACCCGCCGGTAGACGGCGTCGAGGTCGTCGTCCAACCCCACCGCGAAGAACGCGCCCTCGCCCCGCCCCGTCTCGGCGGGCGCCTCGAGGTTGAACGCTTGGAACACCTCCGGGGGGTAGTCCGCCTGTAGTTTGAACGTGACGGCGCCGACGTCGTACGTCGCGCTCTGATCGTCCGCGTCTGCCACCGAGAGGCCGAGCACCGATTCGTAAAACGCTCTAGCCGCAGTCAACTCCGGTACCAACAGGAAGCACTCTGTGAGTGAATCTCCGCTCATAGTGTCCGATATCGCGTTCGCCCACCGACGAACTAACCTTTTTGCTTCGGTTCGGCTAGTGTCAGCGCTCGTCCGGTTATCGCGCGTTTGCCCGTCTTCGCGCACTCGACCGCCCGGTGTCGGGCGAACGGATGCGTAAGCAGGTGCAAACGCTACTGCCGTGCCCACGCTGCTGTGCCGGCAACTGTGCCCAGTTCGACCGGGCCGTCGGCACCCCCGTGGGGAGCGCAAACGAAATCGACACCGGACTGACGGCAACGTTTATATTCTGCTACGGACTACGTTAGCATCGATGACGTCTCAGCCAGAAGCGAGTGCACCACGTGCTCGGGTGGTGACCGATGTGGACCACTAGCTCAATGTCGGGCGGATTCACCGGGCTCAAGGATCCGGTCGGGGACCTCGACGACGCCGTAGCCGCGTTCGAGGCGGGCGAGCCGGTGCTCATCCACGATGCGACGGAGCGAGAAAACGAGATCGACATCGTCTATCCAGCCTCCGCGGTCACCCCTACAGCCGTATCGCGGATGCGGAACGACGCCGGCGGACTGATCTGCGTCGCCCTCTCGGACGCGGTCGCACGGGAGTTCGACCTCCCGTTTCTCGCCGACAGTCTCGATCATCCCGTCGGCGAGGCGAACGACCTCGCCTACGACGACCGCTCGTCGTTCTCGCTGCCGGTGAACCACAGCGAGACGTACACGGGAATCACTGACAACGACCGCGCACTGACGATCACGATGCTGGCGGCGGCCGCGCGGGACCCCGCCGCGACCGACTTCGCGACGGAGTTCAACGCGCCCGGGCACGTGCACCTTCTCAAGGCCGCCCCGGGGCTGCTCGAGGAGAGACAGGGACACACCGAATTCGGCGTCGCGCTCGCGGAGCGAGCGGGTGTGCCGCAGGCGGCGGTGGTCTGTGAAATGCTCGACGACAGGACCGGCGAGGCGCTGTCGCGGCAGAAGGCCGTGGCCTACGCCCGCGAGGAGGGCCTCGTCTTCATCGACGGGTCGACGATCACCAACCGGATCCGATCCGGAGTGACGCGAGCGGACGAGCGCTGACGAGACTGTCGGGAGCGGGCCGGATCATACAGGCGACCACGGGACAGCAGCCAGCGTGTAGTGGCGTCAGAGGCGGTGATCCGCGGCGCTTGCCGGCCGGAGACGCAGAGTGGGCACAATGTTTTTATAACAGTCGAGGGTTACAGAAGGTATGGAAGTCATTAACTTCCACTTAATGCCGTGGCAGGACGCCAGTGATATGGCATGGCCATACTCTGAGGACAAATTCGATCCAGACATCGGGTCGGACCTCTATCAGACCTACTTCTCACAGCTCGAATACTCCGAGGAACTCGGTTTCGATATCATCGGATTCAACGAACACCACTACACAGCCTACGGACTGATGCCGGGACCGAACTTGGTGGCTTCACACATGGCCGCGCGGACAGACGATATCGGCCTCGCCGTGCTCGGTAACGTCCTCCCGATCCGGGGGAACCCGGTCCGCCTCGCCGAGGAGATGGCGATGCTGGACAACATCAGCGACGGGCGGATGACAAGCGGGTTCGTCCGCGGCATCCCGACGGAGTACGCCGCGTACAACATCGATCCCAACGAGTCCCGCGGCCGGTTCGAGGAGGCGTGGAAGCTGATCACGAAGGCGTGGACAGCCGAAGATCCGTTCGACTGGGACGGCGAGTACTGGCAGTACGACGACGTCTACATCTGGCCCCGGCCCAAACAGGACCCCCACCCGCCCCTGTGGATGCCCGCCGAAAGCCAACAGTCCCTCGAGTGGGCCGCCGAGCAGAAGGTCCCGATCGGACAGGTGTTCGTCGGAACGCAGAACCTCGTCGACTCCGCGAAGTACTACCGCAAAGTCGCCCGTGAGCAGCACGGCTGGGAGCCCACGGAGGAGTACATCTGGCCGGCACGGAAGACGTACGTCGCCGAGACGGACGAGAAAGCGCGCGAGGAGGCCAAAGAGCACATCGAGTTCTTCTACAACAACCTCCTCGGCGGGCTCTATCGCGCCGGCGCGGTCCAGCAGGTCGGCGAGTCGGCCTACCGCGAGGACGACTCGTTCTCCTATGCGGACCACGCACCCGAGAAGGGACAGAAAGCGATGGAGGCCGATTTCGAGGCGCTCGTCGAGAGCGGCGAGATCATCGTCGGCTCGCCGGAAACCGTGACGGCGGAGATCGAACACCAGTACGAGGCCATCGGCGGCTTCGGGAAGTTCATCGGGCTGTTCCAGTTCGGCTCGCTCCCCGACCACCTCGTCCGGAGGAATATGGAACTGTTCGCCGACGAGGTCATGCCCGAGATCAAGAAGCTGACGAACTAACCACCGATCGAGGCCACACAGCGCGATGTACCCGCTCGATTCCACACGGAGGCACCCTGCGGATCCCACACGGAGGCACCCCACGGGATCCGTTCAGAGGGGGTACGCGCGCGGCGACCCGACAGCTCGGAACAGGTATTTCCCGCGCGGAACGGTCGGGACCGAGCGAGACGACGGATCCCAGACGTGACCGAGGGATCGAGAGCCGCCGTATCGAACGCGGTCGGACCACGAGTCGTCACGCGACTGCCCGCGACGGTGTTCGCTGCGCGGCGATCGGGCGTAGCCACCCTCGCGGGCGACGCGTAGAGCGATGATCGACCGTTCGATCCTGGCTGGACACGCCCTACCGGAGCGAGAGTGGTTCGCCGTTCCCGTCGGTATCGCCATCGCCGCCGGCATCCTCCAGTATTCCCCCTACGGGTGGGAACTGACGGCGATGTTCGCGATCACCGCGTTCTGCATCTGTCTCTGGATCGCCGCCCCGGTGCCGACGTGGTACACGTCGCTCGTCGGGATCGCGCTCATCGGGATGGCGTTGTCGCTCGACCTCGCGCTCCGAGGGTTCCAATCGCCTGCCGTGTGGCTCGTCGTGCTCGGGCTGCTGATGGGCGAGGCGATCACGGAGAGCGGGCTGGCGGCCCGCGCAGAAGTCGGACTGCTGCGCCGCCTGCCGGAGCGCGTGCTCGAGCGTCCCGCCGCGGCGTATCGAGTTCTCTTGATCGGACTCTGCGCGCTCGGCGCCGCGTTCGCCGTCGTGATCCCGTCCGCGCTGGTTCGCGTGCTGATGTTGGGCCCGATCGTACAACTGGTCGGCGACTCGTTCTCCTCGCGCAACGCGAAGGTCGGGCTGTTTCTCGGTCCGCTGTTCGCCACGTACTTCGCCGGAACAGGGATCCTCACGGGATCGCTCGTGAACATACTGATAACTGGAGTCGTGGACGCCCAGGTCGGCGAGCCGATCACGTGGACGCAGTGGGGGACGTTAATGTTCCCCGTAATGAGCGTCGCGCGGGTCGCTCTCATCGTCGTGGTCACGTCCCTGTTGTACCGTCCCGCACCGGACGAACAGGTCGACCTCACACGCGATACTGTCGCGCCGACGACTGACGGGTCTCGGCGGATGCTGTTGTATCTCGCCGTCGGCGTCGCCGTCTGGGTGACGGACGGCATTCACGGGCTCCACCCGCTATTCGGCGCGTTATCCGTCGTGGTCCTTTCGTTCACGCCGAAAATCGGCGTGGTGTCGTTCGAGCGGGTTTCCGCGGTGAATTTCTCGATCGTGTTCTTCCTCGGCGCGATACTGGCCATCGCGGAGGGCCTCATCCACGCGGAGTTCGGGTCCCACGTGACCTCGTTCATCCTCGCGTGGATCCCCGCGGACACGACGATGCTCGGCGCGTTTCTCGTCGTACTCGGGATCACGATCCCGCTGACCCTGCTGATGTCCGGGCTCACGTCGGCGAGCGTACTGACGCCGGTGTTCGTCTCGTTCGCGCAGTCGCTCGGAATCCCGATCACTCCCGTGATGCTGGTCGAAGCGATGGCCCTCAGCGTGTACTTCTTCCCGTATCAGTCGACGGTGCTGATCGCGATCCTCTCGATGGGCGTCGTGGATCTGCGAGAGCTCGTGGTCGCGTCTTCAGTGATCTCGATTAGCACGATCCTCGTGGTGTTCCCGCTCCAGCTCGGACTCCTGTTTCTCGTGTTTTGAGCGGCGGACCTCACGGATTCGTGAGTAGTATTGAAATCAGTGAAGTGGCCGTCTTTCTCGTCTACGAAGAGTCGCGGGCGATCGGCGACGATCGCGTTACGAGACGGAGGCGCGCTGGTGGAAGCCGCCCGAATTGCCCGTGCTTTCGCGAGGGCCGAACGCAGATCGACCGAAGACATCGTCCGAAAAATGTGGATACAGTCGTTAATACTGGTGTGTGTAGGGAACCAGCATCTCGTTACTGCCGGATCGGTAGACCGAAACGGGCGAGACGGCGAGACCGCTGTGTGGCAACCACAAGGACAACATTTATTATCAACTAATATGTGGATAGGACCGAGGATTAAGAGTGATATTCCAAGATAGTTCTCGACGTCGATTCATCAAAGCGACAGGTGCGAGCATCGCGGGCGCCTCGCTGGCCGGGTGCACGTCGTTCGGCGGTGGCGGCAGCGAGTACGAGCCACGGATCGCCGCGGTGACGGCGCTCACCGGACCGCTGGCAATCGGCGGAACGAAGGTGGGGGAGATCGCCGAGATGGCGGTCGCCGACGCGAACGAGAAGTTCAGCGACAACGACCCCGTCGAGGTCACGGTCGAGGACTCCGAATCGAACGTCCAGACAACCCGAAACCTCGTCGGACAGGCGCTCGACGACGGCGCAGTGGGGATCAGCGGGACCGTCTCGAGCGACGTCGGCATCTCGATGCGGGAATACGCGATGGAGAACGAGGTCCCGTTCGTGCCGAGCGTCGCGGTGAACAGCGACATCACGCAGGCCGGGACCGAGTACGTCGCCCGGACCTACGGCGACGTCACGCAGCTCGCCATCGGCGCGTGTGAGTACATGCAGGAACTCGGACTGTCGAACGTCTCGTTCCTCGGTGCCGACTTCACGTACCCCCGAACGTTCCTCGACTCCGTCAAGGAGTACGGCGGCGAGTACGGCGTCGAGATCATCGAAGAGCAGTTCGTTCCGCTCGGGACGGACAACTTCAACCCGGCGATCTCGAACATCGACCTCGAGACGGCCGACGCCCTGTTCCACATCTACCCCGGCGCCAACGCGACCGTGCTCACAGAGCAGTTAGAACAGAACAACGTCTACGACTCCATCGAGACGTCCTACGGCGGCAACACGTTCGCGACGCCCTCCTACGCCGACGCGACCGGAGACACCAAACGGCACGTGAGCTTCGCCGCGGCCGACCGGTCGACGGAGCCGGCACAGAACTTCGAGAGCCGCGTCCGAGAGGAACTCGACGCGAGACCGGACATCTACCACTACCAGGGGTACGACTCCATCCGGTTCCTCGCGGAGGCGATTCATCAGGCCGAAGAGCTCACGCCGCAAGCGGTGTACGACGCGCTACTCACGACCGACTATCAGACCGTGACGGACAACACGACCGTCGACCTCGGCGACGGCGGATACAACGCCGCGTTCGAGGCGCCGACGCTCCGGTGGATCGAGCAGGACGGCGAGGTGACTGCGGAAGTCGCGTACAAATCCGAACCGCTCAGCTACCGATAACCGCGGCGCCCGTATCTGACTATGACGCTCCATACTGAGAATATCAAGAAACGCTTCGGGGGCTTACTAGCGTTAGACGACCTCTCTATCGAAGTCAACGACGGCGTGATCACGGGACTCATCGGGCCGAACGGCGCCGGGAAGACCACGCTCTTCAATATCATCACCGGCACACTGGCCCCCACCGCCGGCGACGTCGTCTTCAACGGCGAGACCATCACAAACAAGAGCGCCCACGAGATCGCCAGGCGCGGACTGACGCGGACGTTCCAGACGCCGCAGCCGTTCTTCGAGCTCACCGTCGAGGAGAACGTCCGAACCGCCCGACACTTCGGGTTCGACGGGGACCGCGGCTCCGGTACGTTCACCGTCGATTCCGTCCTCGAACTGCTCGAGATGGACGAAAAGCGCGATGAGTCGCCCGAGAACTTACAGCTCATCGAACAGAAGTACCTCGACTTCGCCCGCGTGCTGGTGATGGAGCCGGCGGTGATTATGCTCGATGAGATGTTGGCCGGGTTGAATCCGACGGAGAAGAACGAGTTCGCCAATCTGGTGACCGAGCTCCACCGCGAGTACGACGTCGACTTCTTCATTATCGAGCACGATCTGGATCTCATTCGCAAGCTCACCGACGAGCTGATCGTGATTCACGAGGGTCGGCTGCTGTCTTCGGGACCGACGGAAGACGTGATCAAAGACGAGGCGGTTCAGGAGGCGTACATCGCATGAGCGAAAGAGGAAAGCGATGAGTGCGCACGAGTCGCAGTCAGCGCAGACCGCGCTGCTCGAAGTCACGGACCTGAAAGCAGGGTACGGTCAGCTCACGATCATCGACGGGATCACGTTCAGCATTACGGAGGGCGAGATCATCTCGATTGTCGGCCCGAACGGCGCCGGGAAGACGACGCTGATGAACACGCTCGGCGGCTTACTCGAGCCCCAAGGCGGCTCGATCGTGTGTAAGGGAACGGAGATCAGCGGCCTCTCGCCCGACGAACGAATCGGCGTGGGACTCTCTCTCGTTCCGGAGCGCCGGAACCTCTTTCGGAATATGACCGTCCGAGAGAACCTCATCTTGGGGACGTATCAGAACCGCGACGCGGACCGCGAAACGCTGCTCGCGGAGGTCTACGACATCTTTCCGCGTCTTAAAGAGCGGACCGACCAGAAGGCGGGAACGCTCAGCGGCGGGGAGGCACAGATGCTCACGGTCAGCCGGAGCATCATGACCGATCCGGACATCCTGCTATTGGATGAGCCGACGATCGGGTTGGCGCCGAAACTCATTCCCGACCTCTTCGATGCGATCAAGCAGATCAACGAGAACGGGGTCTCGGTCGTCTTAGTCGAACAGCGGGTCGAGGACTCGCTCAGAATCGCCGACTACGGGTATCTGCTGGAAAACGGCCGACTCACGCTGGATGGAACGCCTGACGAACTCCTCGCGAACGACGAGATCATCACCCGATATCTGGGTGGCGAATGACACAACCGATGATATGCACCTACCCATCCCCGACAGATCGAAACCGGACGCGGAGCCCGATTGGCGCGGAGCGTGACCGATGTTAGCGCACGTGGCCCCCTTCACCGTCTCCGGCGTCGCACAGACCCCAGTGGTACTGCAATCACTGCCGGTTCGACAGCTACTCTCGGTGCTGATAAACGGGTTCATCTTCGGCGGCATCTTCGCGTTGACGGCGCTGGGGCTGACGCTCATCTTCGGGATCCTCGACGTTCCGAACTTCGCGCAGGGCGAGTTCGCGATGTTCGCGGGGTATCTGACGGTCCTCCTCAGTACGACCGTCGGCCTCGGACTCGTCCCGACGATCGTCATCGCCCTCGTGCTGACGTTCGTCGTCGGGGTCGCGATGGAGCGGACGGTGATCGCGCCGCTATACGGCGACGACGAGTTCCTGCTGAAGTCGTTTTTCGTCTCCTTCGGCGTCGTCATCGCGTTCGAGCAGATCCTCATCCGCCAGTTCGGATCCGGGTTCTACCGCATCTCGGCCCCCGAACTCGGCACGTTCTACGCGTTCGGAACGCCCGTGACGGGGATACAGTTGATCGTCGCCGTCGCCGCCATACTCATCCTCTTGGGACTGTACGTGTTCACGCGGCACACCTACCTCGGGCTGGCGATGCGGGCCGTCGCGGACGACCGGGCCGGGTCACAGGTGACCGGGATCGACATCGACCGCGTGAACACCATCACGTTCGGGATCGGCGCCCTCCTGACCGGCGTCACCGGAATTCTCTACGGCATAATGTTCCCGCTCTCGCCGACGACCGGCGTGAGCCTCACCGCGTTCGCGTTCGTCATCGTGGTCGTCGGCGGCGTCGGTTCGTTCGGCGGCACGATCGTCGCGAGCCTGCTCATCGGCATCGTCGACAACTTCACCGCGGTGTTCATCGGCAGCGAGTACCGGTTTTTTGTCATCTTCCTGATACTACTCCTCGTGTTAGTTATCTATCCCGAGGGACTCAAGGGTGATTCGATATGAGCACGCGATCCGTCCCGGACGTCTCGGCGCTGCTCGCAGACCCGATCGTGAAAGTCGGCGTGGCCTTCGCGGCCGTCACCGCGGTGTTGCCGTTCGTCCTGAGCCAGTCGATGCTGTCGCTGGTCACGCTGGCGATCGTGTACGCGATCCTCGGGATCGGCGTCGTCGTCTCGATCGGCTACTCCGGACAGCTCGTGATCAGTCAGGCCGCCTTCGCCGGGATCGGCGCCTACACGTTCGTGAAGGTGACCGCGGCCGGCCTTCCGTCGTGGGGGGGCGTCGTCATCGCGACGGTGTTGACGACGCTCATCGCGGGGCTGCTCGGCGCCACGGCACTACGAGCGACGGGTATCTATCTGGGAATCATCACGCTCGCGTTCAACGAACTGTTCGTCATCCTGCTCAATCTCTTCCCGGGGTTCTTCGGCGGCGACGCGGGGATCAGCAGCCCGAACCTGACACTCGGTCTGGCGGCGGTCGGGGTCCCGGAGTACGTCCAGCACCACTGGATCGCCGCGCTCGCGTTCATCGGCGTGTTCCTCGTGGTTCGCCGGATCCTCGACTCGCCGTACGGGTGGGCCTTCCGCTCGCTGCACGAGAAACAGATCGTGAGCCAGTCGATCGGCATCAACAACGCGAAGATGCGCGTTCTCGCGTTCGTGTTGAACGGCGCCGTCGTCGGCTTCGGCGGGGCGCTCTATGCGCCCTTCGTCGGGTACATCTCCCCGTCGCTTTTCAACCTCCACGCGACGATCGACATCTTCATCGTCGCCATCGTGGGCGGGCTGACGCTTCTGAGCGGCAGCCTCATCGGCGGCGTGTTCGTCATCTTCATCCCGGAACTGCTCCGCGGTATCCAGGCCTACGACAACGTGCTCTTCGGGCTCTTGCTCATCTTCTTTCTCATCTACCTCCCCGACGGGATCGGCGGCTCGGTCCGGGATTTCGTCCGGGAGCGGCGTCAGTCATCCGCGTCGGCCGAAGAGGCGGACGACTGACGTCGGCGGAGACGTTCTCCGAGCGACCTCAGGACTCCGTCGGTTTCCCCGGGAAGTTCACGAACGCCTCCAGCCGCGCCCCCGCGTCGTCGAGAATCGACGACCCGTGATACACGAGGATGGTGTCGAAAGAGTACTCGAGGAGGCGTTCGAGGTTCCGCTCGAGTGCGATCAGATCGGTGCTGTACACCGCCGGCGGTAAGATCGGATAGCCCGCCGGGAGGCCTCGCTGGTCGGAGCCGTTCACCACGTCGCCCGAGATGACCACACCACGGTCCTCGTCGACGAACGCGTAACTGTCCGGTTTGTGCCCGGGGAGGTGAAGCGCCTCGAACGCGCCGATCGAATCGCCGTCGTCGTAGCGTCGGTCCGGATCCACGTCACCGAGGTCGGACTGTTCGGACGCCCACACGTCCGGCCCGTGGGCATCGATCACCGCCTCGAGCCCGTTCGTGTGGTCGTAGTCTGCGTGGGTGATGACGACCCGCTCGGGCGTGACGCCGACGGCGTCGATCGCTTCCAGCAGCGTTTCCGCGTCCTCGTCGGGCCCGGTGTCGAACAGCGTCGGCGTGGGGCCGTCGGCCAGATACGCGCGGTACCGCCGCCCGTCGGCTTGTTGTCCGGCCGTGAGGTCGTAAAGGTCGGGACGAATGTTCGTTGCGTGAGACATCAGTGGTGCGTCGTCGCGTTCGGACTTGTATGTTGTCAGTTACCCACGACTGAAGTCATGGGCTTCCTCCTTGTATTTTTGTGACGAAGCGGTGTGGTTCGTCGCGCTTCGGTTCCGTGTGGGGCCGTGGAGGCCGGCGGGCACATATATTCAAGCAATTGAATATATCTACGGTACTTACTGTGAATTGATATTGACATCTGGCTCTTAAATCCATCAGAGTAGGTGTTTAGCTGTTTTGGTATATTTATGAAACCTCACACAGTAATACAGGAAATTGATATTTAGATATTGATTAGAATCCGGTCGGCCGACAGAGAGTACCGAGAGAAAACACTGGAACAGTCGGACCGCGGCGGCCAGTTAGTACGCGGCGTCAACGATCTCGTCGTCGAGGTCAGCGAACTGTTCGAGGTACGAGCGGCGCTCCGAGCGGAGGTCGGCGTGGGCCCCCTCGAAACCGTTGACGTGATCGGCGACCGTGTACCGCCCGATATCCATCCCGGGGACCGACGTCGGTACCGTCAGGCCGGTATGGTCGGTGGTCCACTCGACACTCCCACGGGCGACGCCCTCGAGGATGGCGATGGTCTCCGCGACGCCGACATCCACGGGATCGTCGGTACCGACGACACCGGTGTTGATCACGAAGCAGTCGAGGTCGAGGTCGTCGATCAGGTCGTAGAAGCGGTTCCCCTCCGCCCCCTTCGACCCGACGATGAACGGGTTGGTGCCGACCACTCGGATCGACTCGCCGATCCGGGAGGGGTCGCCGGCGCTCGTCTCGACCGACTCGCCGAGCATGAACGCCGCCGCGGCCTGCGTCTTGGTAAGCTTCGCGATCGGCGGCATCAGCGGGTTTCGGGTGATGAAAAACACCTGGTCGACCCGTTGCAGGTCGATCTCGTCGGCCGAGCTATCGAGGTGATCCCGGCGGATCACCGCGCGCGCGTTCCGGCCGTACCGCGGTTCCTCGAAGCGAACGGTCCCGTCGTCGTCGACGGCGACGTTCTCGAGGACCGCCCCCTCGTCGGTGGCCGCGCGGTGGAGTTCGGGCTGCTCGTCGGCGTCCAGCCCGAGCGTTTTGATGTAGAGCCCGCCGCCCTCGCTCCCCGCGACGGTCCCCGAGGGCAACAGCGCGCACACGTCGTCCTGCAGCATCTCCGCGCCCTCGGGATCGTCGAGCCAGAGACCGTGGCTGGTCAGCGTCGACTTCCCGGTTCCCGAGAGCCCCAAGAAGAGCTGTCCGACTTCCTGTCGGCCCTCACTGTCCTCCAGCGTGACGCGTTTGCTCCCCGCGTGGAGTCCGAGGCCGCCCGCCTGCTTCGCGCGATACATATACAGTCGGAGGAACGACTTCTTCGCTTCCCCGGTGTAGTCGCTTCCGAGCACGGTCGTGACCCCCGCGTCGGGGAGGATGCGGATTCGCGGCTCGTCGGTCGCGTCCGGGAGCTGTACGGTGACGAAGTCCGGGTCGGCTCCCTCGGCCGGGTCGAGAAGCTTCGCCCACGCGAGCGCGATGCGACCGTACTCCCTCGGCAGAAACAGCCGGCAGACGGCCGAGACGTCCTCGTGGTGCCCCACCACTCGGTCGACGCAGAGCACGTCGTTCGCGGGGTCGCTCACCCACTCGAGACCGCGGTCGAACACCGCGAGGTCCGCCTCCTCGAAGGAGTCGTCGACGGCGTTCGCGGTCCGGTCCGCACTCCGCGACCGGTACTCGCTCACGTACGACGGAGCCCCGAAATCGGTGGTGCGCTCGAGGTGGGAGGAGTAGTCCCGAAGGTCCGAAAACGAGGGGTTGTGCGTGACGTGGTCCGCTGTCTCCGGATCGGGGAAGTCGTCGATCGTCGGCCAGCGGGTCGAATCTACCATCTTAGGAGACTGTGGGCGACTCGGTTGCATAAATATGCTGAATGCGACGAACCCCCGAAGAAGATGATGTAAGATTACGCGGCGGCGGGGACCGCGACCGTCGAGGCAGTTCCGTCTCGGTCTTCTGATACTGTCGGACACGGCTGTTCCAAAATATTCGTCACCTAGGAGTGACGAATATTCGTCACCGGCCTACGTCCGACAGTATGACCGGTCTACGCGGCGTTGGAACAGCGTTATACGGCGCGTGATCGAAGCAGGCCGTGATGAAACTCACGGCCGAAGAGGTCGACATCGGGACCCGGACCCCGACGGTGTTGCTCAACTCGACCGACGCGAGCGAACTCGGGGCCCACCCGCTCGATCGAGTCCGTATCCAGCACGGTTCGGACGTCGCGACGGGGATCGTCGAGATCACCGACGAACTGGTCAGGCCGGGACTGCTCGGCGTAACGCGTCAGATCAAACACATCACCGGCGACGTCGACGTCACGCTCGCGTCCAGACCCGACTCCGCCGCGTACATCACCAGAAAACTGGACGACGTCGAACTCGAAACCACCGAGATCGATACCATCGTCCGGGACATCAACCGCGATCTACTGAGCGACATCGAACTCGGCGCGTTCGTCTCCGGCGTGTACACGAACGGGCTCTCGCGGGAGGAGATGATGGCGCTCACCGACAGTATGGTGGCCGTCGGCGACGTCGTCGAGTGGGGGACGGCGCCGATCGTCGACAAGCACTCGATCGGGGGCGTCGCCGGCAACCGCGTCACGCCGATCGTGGTTCCGATCGTCGCGGCGGCGGGACTCACGATCCCGAAGACCTCCTCCAGAGCGGTGACCTCCGCGGCCGGGACGGCCGACACGATGGAGGTGTTCTGCGACGTGTCCTTCTCCATCGCGGAGATTCGAGAGATCGTCTCGGAGACGAACGGGTGTATGGTCTGGGGCGGCGCGATGAACATCTCGCCGGTCGACGACAAGATCATCAGAGCGGAGACGCCGCTGTCTTTGGACCCGCCCGGTCAGGTGATCGCCTCGGTGCTCTCGAAGAAGAAAAGCGCCGGAGCGACGCACGTCGTCATCGACCTCCCGTACGGGGAGGGAGCGAAAGTCGAGAGCCTCCACGACGCCCGCGAGATGGCCGAGGACTTCAGCCGCGTCGGCGCCAACCTAGGGATGGAGATCGACTGTACGATCACCCGGGGCGAACAGCCGATCGGGCGCGGGATCGGACCCGTACTGGAAGCCCGCGACGTCCTCGCCGTGCTCGGGGGCGACGGCCCGGCGGAGCTCAGAGCGAAGGGCGTCCGCCTCGCACAGGTACTGCTCGATGCCGCCGGAGCGGACGAAACGGCGTCGCAGCTCCTCGACAGCGGCGCCGCGGAGTCGAAGTTCCGCGAGATCATCGGCGCGCAGAACGGCGATCCGCGGGTGTCGCCGACGGATCTCGAACCCGGCCCGCACGAAACGGTCATCCACGCGGAGCGCTCGGGGGTCGTCACGCACGTCGACAACAAACTCGTCAACGAACTCGCGAGGCGGGCCGGTGCGCCGAAGGATCATCGTGCGGGCGCGTATCTCCACTGCCGTACCGGAGACGAGGTCACCGACGGCGACCCAATCGTCACGCTGTACGCGGAAAAACGAGAGAAACTGGAACGGGCCCGGTCGTTCTGTGCGGATACCACGCCGATGCGGATCCACGATCCCCACGAGGCGCTCATCGAGCAGTGGTGAGATCGTTGTAGTAGCCTCCGAGCACGCAGCGGAGCATCACCGCCGTGCGAGCGAAGGGTCCTTTTGGACCACGTTCTTCGCGTGCTTAAAAACATAAATAAAATTACTTTTATAATAAAATATATCGAATACAGATATTAAATGGAAAAGAAAAGATCTTTCTCTCACAGACAGCTACGAGATCATCAATATCAACGAAAACACGGCGTGTTTACCCTCGTGTATCTTGGTCAGTTCGGTGAAAAAATTCTCGTACGATTGGATAGTATTCGCCGGAAAGAACGGCAAAGGGCTATCCCCTTGGTTCCAGAGCGACTGCGGAATACAGCCGGTACTGGTTTTTATTGAGTCGAACCACGTGGTCGAGCGTTACCATTGTCAAGTTGATATCTAACCATAAACTAGTTATGAAAAAAAAGACTGATCTCAAAATAGACAAATACCTTAATATTAAAGAGAACATATATTATATACTTAGAGGCACTGTCTAGTTAACAGCCTCCGCTGGCGTTCGATCATCTAGCGCTTGGTGCGGTCGTTGAAAATTGTAGTAGT